>NZ_MUFH01000182.1:0-5293 GCF_001996115.1 Salinivibrio sp. MA427 | reverse complement strand
GTGTTGCGCGAGGCGTTTCGTCCCGAACACCTGGATGGAAACATGCTGGCAATTGCGGCGACCGATAATGCCCTCGTCAACGAGCTGGTCTCCACGGCCGCTGACAGCCGCAATATTTTGGTCAATGTCGTTGATGATACGCCCAAGTGCAGCTTTATTGTCCCCTCATTAGTGGATCGCTCTCCCATTATCATTGCTATTTCGTCGGGCGGTAAAGCGCCGGTATTGGCTCGGATGCTCCGTGAAAAAATTGAAACCTTGGTCCCCCAACATATCGGCAAAATGGCAGCGATGGCGGGCGCGTTTCGCGACAAACTGAAAGCACGCATTCCGACCTTAACGGGGCGGCGCAAATTCTGGGAGGCCGCTTTTAGTGGCCGGTTTGCTGATTTAGTCGCGGCGGGCAAACACCAGCAAGCCGAGCAGGCGCTTGAACAGCTTAGTGGACAAATCACCACCCAAGGCGAAGTGGCCTTGATTGGCGCCGGGCCAGGGGATCCTGGGCTATTGACCTTGCGCGCGTTGCAATTGATGCAGCAAGCCGATGTGGTGTTATACGACTACTTAGTCGCTGAGCCGATTATGGAGTTGTGTCGCCGAGATGCGGAGCTGGTTTGCGTGGGTAAACGGGCGAGCTACCACAGTGTTAGCCAAGACGACATCAATCGTCTATTGGTGGAGCATGCCCAAGCGGGAAAACGGGTGGTGCGCTTAAAAGGAGGCGATCCGTTTATGTTTGGCCGTGGTGGCGAGGAGTTACAAACACTGGCCAACGCCGGTGTCTCGTTTCAAGTGGTGCCTGGTATCACCGCCGCTGCAGGGGCAACAGCGTATGCCGGTATTCCGCTAACCCATCGCGATCACGCCCAAACGGCGCTGTTTATTACCGGCCATTTGAAAAAAGAACAAGACACGCTGGAATGGGCCACCTTGGCACGCGCGCAGCAAACCTTGGTGATCTACATGGGGCTAATGAAGTCGGCCCACATTCAAAGCCAGCTTTTGGCTCATGGCCGTTCACCGGAGACGCCAGTGGCGGTGATTGAAAACGGCACCCGTCCAGAGCAAAAAGTCTTTACCGGTCAACTCAATAATTTACCGTCGCTGGCTGAGCAAGCGGCGTCGCCAGCCCTAATCGTAGTGGGCGAAGTCGCGGCCCTCGCCGGTCAGCTGACTTGGTTTGGTGATAATAATGTGGCAACCGATGCTGATCCCACGCAAGCGCCAACCGCCGTGGTTAACTTCGCTTAAAGGATAATGAAGATGGACGCAAAAACACTGACTCACCTCCAGCAGTTGGAAGCCGAGAGCATTCATATACTGCGGGAAGTCGCAGCGGAGTTTGATAACCCCGTGATGCTGTATTCAATTGGTAAAGATTCGTCGGTGATGCTGCATTTAGCACGCAAAGCCTTTTACCCCGGTAAGATCCCGTTTCCGCTGTTGCATGTCGATACCGATTGGAAGTTTCGCGACATGATTACCTTTCGCGATCGCACCGCTAAAGAGCTGGGGCTAGATCTGATTGTGCACAAAAATCCAGAAGGAATAGCACAGGGGATTAATCCTTTTGATCACGGCTCCGACAAGCACACCGACATCATGAAAACCCAAGCGCTGAAGCAGGCGCTGGATCAACATAAGTTTGATGCGGCGTTTGGCGGTGCGCGTCGAGATGAAGAAAAATCCCGCGCCAAAGAGCGCGTCTATTCGTTTCGCGATAAGAACCACCGCTGGGATCCGAAAAATCAACGGCCAGAGCTGTGGCGCAATTATAACGGTCAAGTGAACCCGGGCGAGAGCATTCGTGTGTTTCCGCTCTCTAACTGGACTGAGCTCGATATCTGGCAATACATCTATCTGGAAAATATCGATATTGTCCCGCTTTACTTGGCGGCTGAACACCCGGTGGTGGAGCGTGAGGGCACCTTGTACATGGTCGATGATGCGCGGATGCCGATTGGACCCGAAGAAACCGTGATGCATAAATCGGTACGTTTCCGCACGCTGGGCTGTTACCCGCTTACCGGGGCGATTGAATCTACCGCGACCACTTTGCCAGAGATCATCGAAGAGATGTTGGTCGCTACCTCAAGTGAACGCCAAGGGCGGGCGATCGACCACGATCAGTCCGGATCCATGGAGCGCAAAAAGCGTCAGGGTTATTTCTAAGGAGCAGTCATGAATCCAGCAATTCAACAACAGGTGGCCGATCTGGGTATTGAGGGTTATCTGCAACAGCACCAACACAAAAGTTTATTGCGCTTTTTGACCTGTGGCTCGGTCGATGACGGTAAATCGACCTTGATTGGCCGCTTGCTGCACGACTCGCAACAGATCTATGAAGATCAGCTGGCTGCTGTCCATGCCGATAGCCAGCGTGTCGGTACCACGGGGGAGAAACCGGATCTGGCGCTACTGGTAGACGGCCTGCAAGCCGAGCGCGAGCAGGGGATCACCATTGATGTGGCGTACCGGTATTTCTCCACCGCCAAGCGTAAGTTTATTATCGCCGATACCCCAGGCCATGAGCAGTACACCCGTAATATGGCTACCGGCGCGTCGACCTGTGATGTAGCGGTGATCTTAATCGACGCCCGTCACGGCATCTTGGATCAGACTCGTCGTCACTCGTATATCGCTAACTTGCTGGGTATTCAGCATTTTGTGGTAGCGGTAAACAAGATGGACTTGGTGGCATATAGCCAAACCCGGTTTAATGAAATTCAAGAGCAGTATCTGGCATTTGCCGATCAGCTCAACCCCGGCTTGTCAGTGTCTATGGTGCCTTTGTCGGCACTGGAAGGCGACAATGTGGTCAATGCCAGTGACGCGATGGCGTGGTATCAAGGCGAGCCGCTACTCAGCCAGCTAGAAGCCATCGACATTGAAAAATCACGCGGGACGGGCGCGTTCCGTTTTCCGGTGCAGTATGTCAATCGACCGGATCTGAACTTCCGTGGCTATGCAGGCACCCTTGCCAGTGGCGAGTTGCATGTGGGCGATGAGGTTAAGGTACTCCCTTCTGGGCTTACCGCGAAGATCGCGCGCATCGTCACCTTTGACGGTGATCGTGAATTCGCCTTTAGCGGTCAAGCGGTCACCCTCACTTTGGATAAAGAAATTGATATCTCGCGTGGCGATCTCTTGGTGCGAGCGGATGATGACGTGGCGGTGGGTCAACGATTTGACGCCGACGTGGTGTGGATGACGCAAACCCCACTGGCACCGGGGCGCGAATACGATATTCAGTTGGCCAGCAAGAAAACCTCAGCGCAGGTTGAGGCACTGTCGTATGGGGTCGATGTTAATACGCTTAATACTCATGACGCAGACACCTTGCCGCTCAATGGCATAGGTCGTTGCACCTTGACCCTGAGCGAAGCGGTGCCGCTAGATACCTATCACGATAGCCCGAATACCGGTGGCTTTATCCTGATTGACCGTCTCACCAATGTGACGGTCGGCGCGGGCATGATTCGTCATGTCGCTGAGACGCAGCCACTAACCACCTCGTCGTTTTCAGCGTTTGAGCTTGAATTAAACCAGCTTATCCGCAAGCACTTCCCGCATTGGCAAGCGCGGGATCTTGGTCAGCTGGGATAGATAATACCTGAGTGTTAATAAGCCCTATATCGGGCTAGCCACATCATTCGCTAGCCCGATACGAGGTCTCATCAAGGCAATGATAAGAGAATAGGTGAATCGTGATAACACACGTATTTTGGCATGGCGGACGGAGAGACTATTTATGACGCAATCTTTTATATCGTCTTCCGATCCTAACGTGATCTGGCATACACATAGTGTTGATCAAGCAACGCGCAGTGAACAAAAGCAGCAGCAGCCGGTCGTGCTTTGGTTTACTGGCTTGTCTGGCTCGGGCAAATCGACCATTGCTGGTGCGTTGGAGGCCGCCTTGGTGGCAGAAGGGCACCATACCTATTTGCTGGATGGCGATAATATTCGCCATGGATTGTGTCGCGATCTGGGTTTTTCCGATCAGGACAGAGCCGAGAACATTCGCCGAATTGGCGAGGTGGCTAAGTTGATGACCGATGCTGGTCTGATTGTCCTCAGTGCTTTTATCTCACCATTCCGCGCGGAGCGAGAGAGGGTGCGCGAGCGTTTGCCAGAGGGGCAGTTTATCGAAGTCTTTGTCGATACGCCGCTGGCGGTGTGCGAGCAGCGCGATCCAAAAGGGCTGTACAAAAAAGCGCGCGCTGGCGAGATCCCTGCGTTTACCGGCATATCGTCAGATTATGAACCGCCGCACGCACCGGCGATTCATTTAACTGGCGATCAGCGTGTTGCTGAGCATGTGGCGGTCTGCCTTGATGTGTTGCGCGATCGGGGGGTGCTGCGCACCTAAAGGTATCACGCATGGGTGTTGACGGTATCGCCAATATCGCTGTGCATCTCAAAGCCTTCGGCGAGCAACGCACAAATCGCGTGGTGGTAGTCGGGATGCACGCGTTTGCCGACCAGTTTAGCCAGCTCGTGGCCGGTGGGACTAAAGCGGTAATAATACAGGCGCATCCCTTTGTGGAGCGGAGTGAGCATGTATTGGGTGTCTTGCAGTGTAAATGGCATGGCAGGATGCATTTCAATCACGCCGGATTCGAGCTCAGTGCGCAGGATCAGCCCCAAGTCCATCAACAGCATTAAGTCGGTGTAAGACAGTTGATAGTGACCCAGAGAGAGCTTATGGGGCGGCTCTGGGCGTAGCAGTTGCACCAAGCCTTGGCGGCGGCGAAAACCGGTGACTAGCTTTTTGGTGCTGTCTTGGCCAAAGGTGCTGGACAATGCACAGGCGCGTTGCAGTGCTTGCGCTTCGCGCTGGGTCATGGTTTCTAAAAGGGTGAGTGCTTTGATCGAGGTGCTTCCCGGACGCAATATTTCCTGTTTAAGGATCTTGGCCCAAAGCTGTTGCATCGCATAGCCGTGAATATTGCGGGCTAAGTCGAAAAAGCGTACCAGCCAATCCGGATCGGGGGTTTGTGCCGTTTCACTGTGAYAACTTTCATAGGTATGAGCAATGATCGCTTCGAGGTTGGCTTGTTGCTTTTGCATCACCTGGCGTTGGCGGTTTGCGCTGCGATGGGCGAGATCCTCTTGCTCCACGTCTTGTAAGCGAGCATCAACTTGATACTCGCTCGCAATCGCTTTTAGTCGCCCTTTACTGCCGCGTAGATCGGCATCTTCTTTATAGCTGTGATCTTGGTGTTGCCGTTTCTCTGGGTGGGCGTCGACGACCACGGGTTTGTCTTGCTCTGCCATGCGGTTCTCACAC
>NZ_MUFH01000181.1:0-10535 GCF_001996115.1 Salinivibrio sp. MA427 | reverse complement strand
ATATCGATGAAATCACCCAAGGCGATCAAGGTGCAGATAGCTTATTACCTGGTGAAGCGCCGACCGGCGGCGATGGCGAAGAGCTGGACCAGTTGTTTGATCAAGTGGTTGAATTTGTGACCGAAAGTCGTCGTGGTTCCGTGTCTGGTGTCCAGCGTCGATTTAAAATTGGTTATAACCGTGCGGCGCGTATTGTGGAACAACTCGAAGCACACGGTGTCGTAAGTTCACCAGGCCATAACGGTAATCGCGAAGTAATCGCACCGCCGCCACCGAAAGATTGATCGAATGGAAGGTTCAATGACTCGATTTGCTGCTGTCCGCCACCTGTTGGCGGTGATATCTCTCTTGGTTGTTGTCAGCGCGCAAGCGCAAACAGAGGCGCAACAACATTTAATCGAAAGACTGAATAAGGTTGATGCGTTCAGCGCACAGTTTGAACAAAAGGTCCAAAGCCCAGAGGGTGACGAGATTCATCAAGCGAAAGGGACCTTGGCTATCCAACGCCCTAATTTGTTTAACTGGACCACCACGTCGCCGGACGAAACCATCATGATTTCTGATGGTGAAACCTTGTGGTACTACAGCCCCTTTGTTGAACAAGTAACTGCCATGTGGTTAGAAGAGGCAACAGCACAAACGCCCTTCGTGCTATTGACCCGTAACCAACCGAGTGATTGGCAGGATTACCAAATCACCCAGGAAGGCAATACCTTCACGCTCACGCCAAAAACCACCGGCACCATTGGTCAGTTTGATGTCACGGTCAAGCCCGATGGTACCTTGACTGGCTTTAGAGTCGTTGAGCAAGATGGGCAACAGAGTCAGTTCGCACTGAGCCAATTTAGCCGACAAACGCCAGACGCGGACTTGTTTTCGTTTACCCCGCCTGAGTCGGTCATGGTCGACGATCAACGCCAGTCACGTTAACCGCATCGGAGGATGCCTTGCCTACCTTGCCGCTCGATTTCGCTGAGGACTTCCGCCCACTGGCCGCGCGTATGCGGCCCGTCACCTTGGACCAATATATTGGCCAGCGCCATCTGCTTGGCGAAGGCAAACCGCTACGCCGTGCCATTGAGTCGGGGACGCTTCATTCCATGATTTTTTGGGGACCACCGGGCACAGGCAAGACCACACTGGCCGATATTGCTGCGCGCCAAGCCAATGCCGAGCTGGAACAAATTTCTGCGGTGACCTCCGGAGTGAAAGAAATCCGAGATGCGATTGGACGTGCAGAGCAAAACAAGCAAGCCGGTGTACGCACTGTCTTATTCGTTGATGAGGTACATCGCTTTAACAAAAGTCAGCAAGACGCTTTTCTGCCTCATGTCGAGTCGGGGACCGTCACCTTTATTGGCGCCACGACGGAAAATCCATCGTTTGAGCTTAACAATGCCTTGCTATCGCGCGCCCGCGTCTACCGACTGACAAGCCTGGATGATCGCGATCTTGAAGCCGTGATTGATCAAGCGCTTGCCGACTCGCAACGCGGGGTAGGCGAGCAGGCACTCACTTTCGATAAAGGAGTTAAAGCGGCGTTAACCGCGGCGTGCAGTGGCGATGCGCGCATGGCGTTGAATCTTCTGGAAATGCTGGCAGATATGGCCGATGGCCAAGTGACGCTGTCGATGCTTAAAGACGTTGCCGGTGAAAAAGTGGCACAATTCGATAAGCAAGGGGATGCTTGGTACGATTTGATTTCTGCGTTTCATAAATCCGTCCGTGGCTCGAGTCCTGATGGCGCCCTGTATTGGTACGCACGCATTGTCAGTGCCGGTGGCGATCCCCTTTATGTGGCGCGCCGCTTATTAGCTATCGCCTCGGAGGATATTGGCAATGCGGATCCACGTGCCATGCAGGTGGCATTGAATGCGTGGGATTGCTTTACTCGCGTAGGGCCGGCAGAAGGCGAGCGTGCGATTGCTCAAGCCGCTGTATATTTAGCCAGCGCGCCCAAAAGCAATGCTGTTTACACCGCATGGAAACAAGCGTTGCGAGACGCTAAAGAAACCGCCAACGCGCCTGTTCCCATGCACTTGCGCAATGCGCCGACCGCATTGATGGAAGATATGGGGCATGGGAAGGGCTATCGATATGCCCATGATGAGCCCAATGCTTATGCGGCAGGAGAGCGCTATCTACCGTCCGAACTTGGCGATACTCGCTATTATCAGCCCGTTAATCGTGGGCTAGAAATTAAAATCGCCGAAAAGCTCGCCTTTCTGGCCGAGCAGGATGCAAAAAGCCCGCAAAAGCGCTAGGCAAGTTTACCCTTTTTGGGTAAGGTTTAGAGTGCAGCGACGCCATGAAGACGCAGTCTCCTCGTCGTGGTGACATCCACCGTCACCCTTTACCAATCGCGTAATACAATACGCAATATCGACGCTTGTTTTCAAACGTGATGACAAGTGACAACCAACTAATCAACCCGAAAAGCACAGGATTAGCATGCTGGATTCCAAATTACTTCGAACTGAGCTGGAAGAAACCGCTCAACAACTCGCTCGTCGTGGCTTTACGCTTGACGTTGACGCTATGCGTGAACTCGAGGAACAACGTAAGGCGCTGCAAATTCGCACCGAACAACTGCAAGCAGAGCGTAATTCCCGATCGAAGTCCATTGGCCAGGCTAAAGCAAAGGGTGAAGACATTGCGCCATTGCTAGAAGAAGTGTCAAACCTTGGTGATGAGTTGGACGCAGCGAAAACAGAGCTCGCGGCGCTGCAGCAAAAAGTCAACGACGTGGTGATGAGCGTGCCTAACTTACCGGCGGAAGACGTCCCAAGTGGTAAAGATGAGTCTGAGAACCAGGAGATCATGCGCTGGGGTGAACCGCGTCAGTTTGATTTTGAGGTCAAAGATCATGTTGATTTAGGTGAGCTGTCCGGTGGTCTCGACTTTGCCAGTGCGGTAAAACTATCTGGCTCTCGCTTTATCGTGATGAAAGGGCAGATGGCGCGCATGCATCGTGCTTTAACCCAGTTTATGCTCGATTTACATACCAACGAACACGGCTATACCGAAATGTATGTGCCGTACTTAGTCAATGCCGACAGTCTCTATGGCACCGGCCAATTGCCTAAGTTTGGTGACGATTTGTTTAACACCAAGCCGGCCACCGAAGAGGGGATCGGCATGTCGTTAATCCCAACCGCGGAAGTACCTCTGACTAACATGGTACGCGATGAGATCATCGATGAAGCGGATCTGCCGCTGTGCATGACCGCACACACACCGTGTTTCCGTTCAGAAGCCGGCTCCTACGGACGTGATACGCGTGGACTGATTCGTATGCATCAGTTTGATAAAGTCGAGCTGGTGAAAGTGGTGAAGCCTGAAGATTCTATGGCAGCACTCGAATCACTTACCGCCGATGCYGAAAAAGTATTGCAGTTGCTGAACCTGCCTTACCGAAAAGTACTGTTATGCACCGGTGACATGGGCTTTGGGTATATGGGTGGACAAACGCATATAGGCTAATGGGCTCACCGTGTGCTTAATAACCATGAAGCCGGCACGATTGTCGGCTTTTTTTATGCTTGCATAAACGTGGGGATTATCGGTTAAGCACTGTCTGTTACGCGCTGTTTGTTTAGCGATATCTGTTAAGCGCTATTTCGCGGCTCATGCAAGGGCGATAAGGTATTAAAAATATCGTCCTGTGGTGCAGGAAAGCCTGCTAATAGGTCGGCAAGACAATTATCGAGCACGGTGAGTATCACTGCATTGACGCGCTGAGACAGCGCGAGGCGACTGGCCAGTGGTGTCTTATCAGCTAACGGTTTCTCAGTTGCCAACGATTTCTCAGTTGCTAACGGTGCCTCAGTCGCTAAGGCCCGCTCAGCGTCGGTGCTGAGCTGGGAAGTAAGGCGATCAATCTCTGTGTTTAGCGAATCCTCTAGGTTAAGGTGCTGGAGCTGGCATAAGCGTTTCACTAAAATTTGCTGTTGCAGGTTTAATGACTGGCTCGCGTTTGGCGTCGCTTTGTGTAACTGAATACTGGCGTAAGAATATCGCTGACGTGCTTGTAATAATTCTAAAACGGCATACCACACGTGTTGATAATGCGACAAGCTGGCTTCGTCATTGTGGGCTATCAGGAAGGGTGGCACCGCCTCGTCAACAAGATAAATAATATGTTGTAACGCGCGGTTTTTCATCCGTGCTTGTGTGACTTCATCGTATTGCGGTAGCGCATGTAAATGATGAAATAAAAGCCGATACATCGGTTTTTGTGCCTGAGGCGCTAAGTGGTGCAATTGACGAATTTGACTGAGTAAATGTTGGTAGTCACTGGAAGCAATATGTGTTTGAGCGGCCAGCTCACGTGCGTGCTGCAGCAGCGCACGTAATTCATGTAGCTGATGTAACGGCCAATCTGGGCGTTGACGGTAAAGTACGACGGCGACGACGACCGCTATTCCGAGCGCCAGTGCGCCTACCATGACTAACCATCCCATATGCTCTCCTTGCGATCGCGACTCTCCGTCATCAAGCTCAGCATGAACTGTGCCAAAGATGAGAAGCGGGTCACATCCTATGAAAGCGGCGTTAAGGGCATCAAGATCAGATAAAAACGCACTATGATAGCGCTTGAGCGCACTCAAACGGTGCAAACTATCAAACGGTGCAAACTAAGAGAGTCGCAGGCAAAAAAAAGAGCCCTTGTTGGGCCCTTTGATGTTTTAGCTATCGCGCTGTTTTACATGACGCGCATGCCAGGTTGAGCCCCTTCATGCGGCTCTAAAATCCAGATTTCTTTGCCACCCGGACCCGCCGCGAGGATCATGCCCTCTGACATGCCGAATTTCATCTTGCGAGGCTTTAAGTTGGCGACCATGACGGTGTGCTTACCCACGAGATCTTCCGGCTTGTAGGCCGATTTGATCCCAGAGAACACCTGACGCGTTTCACCGCCAATATCGAGCTTAAACTTCAGCAGTTTGTCCGCTTTTGGCACCGCCTCACACTCAACAATTTTAGCGACACGCAGATCGACCTTAGCAAAGTCACCAAATTCGATTTCATCGGCAATCGGCTCGTCCGCTAACGGCCCTTGTGCTTTGGCCTTTTCTGCTTGTTCAGCGGCTGCATCTTCCTTGCTCGCGGCGATCATGGCGTCGACGGCTTTCGGATCGATACGGTTAAACAGTGCCTTGAACTTGCTAATGCGATGGCCGGTCAGTGGCGTCGCAATGCTTTCCCACGTCAAGGTATCATTCAAAAAGCCNGCAATCGGCTCGTCCGCTGACGGCCCTTGTGCTTTGGCCTTTTCTGCTTGTTCAGCGGCTGCATCTTCCTTGCTCGCGGCGATCATGGCGTCGACGGCTTTCGGATCGATACGGTTAAACAGTGCCTTGAACTTGCTAATGCGATGGCCGGTCAGTGGCGTCGCAATGCTTTCCCACGTCAAGGTATCATTCAAAAAGCCTTCCGTGCGCTCTGCCAGCTTAGGCATCACAGGTTTGAGGTACGTCATCAGCACACGGAATAGGTTAATCCCCACAGAGCAAATCGCTTGTAGTTCGGCGTCTTTTCCTTCTTCTTTAGCGATCACCCATGGCGCCTTTTCGTCCACGTATTGGTTGGCTTTGTCGGCCAAGCCAATAATTTCGCGGATGGCGCGGTTAAACTCTCGGGCTTCGTAAAGCTCACCAATGTATTCAGCTTTGTCGATGAACGATTGATAAAGCTCGGGTTCGGCGCACGTATCAGAGAGCTGACCATCAAAGCGCTTAGTGATAAAGCCAGCGTTACGTGATGCCAGGTTGACGACCTTGTTGACAACATCCGTGTTCACACGCTGAATAAAATCATCCAGGCTTAAATCCAGATCATCAATGCGGCTATTGAGCTTGGCCGCGTAATAATACCGCAGGCATTCTGGATCAAGATGGTTCAAATAGGTACTGGCTTTGATAAATGTCCCTTTTGACTTGGACATTTTCGCGCCATTGACCGTGACATAGCCGTGCACGAAGACGTTGTTAGGTTTACGGAAACCAGCACCGTCCAGCATGGCAGGCCAGAACAGACTATGGAAATAAACAATATCTTTGCCGATGAAATGGTATAGCTCGGTGTCGCTATTAGCCTTCCAGTATTCATCAAAGTCGATATCACCGCGTTTGTCACAATAGTTTTTAAACGAYCCCATATAGCCGATCGGTGCATCGAGCCAAACGTAGAAAAACTTGCCGGGTTGGTCGGGGATTTCAAAACCAAAGTAGGGCGCATCGCGGGAGATATCCCACTGCTGAAGACCGGTTTCGAACCACTCATTCATCTTGTTAGCGATTTCGCTTTGCAGCGAACCAGACTTGATCCACTCGTTAAGCATTTGCTCGAACTGTGGTAAATCGAAGAAAAAGTGCTCTGAATCACGCATCACCGGCGTGGCACCGCTGACTGCGGAACGAGGATTGATCAATTCAGCCGGCGTATAGGTTTCACCACAGTTATCACAGTTATCGCCGTATTGATCGTCGGCGTGACACTTCGGACATTCGCCTTTGACAAAGCGATCCGGCAAGAACATTTCTTTTTCCGGATCAAACAGCTGAGATATCGTGCGGCTGGTGATATAACCTTTATCACGAAGTTGCGTATAAATGAATGACGCTAATTCGCGGTTTTCATCACTGTGGGTGCTGTGGTAATTATCGAAGCTGATATCAAAGCCATCAAAATCTGCCTGGTGCTCTTGTTGCACGCCGGCGATCATGGCTTCTGGCTCGACACCCATTTGCTGCGCTTTTAACATGATAGGTGTGCCGTGAGCATCGTCAGCACAAATAAAGTGAGTGGTGTTGCCACGCAGGCGTTGATAGCGAACCCATACATCTGCCTGAATATGCTCGAGCATGTGGCCCAAATGAATCGAGCCGTTCGCATAAGGCAGCGCACAGGTCACCAGAATTTTCCGTGGGTTTGCAGCCATAATCTTGTTTATTCGCTCTTATGATATGAATGGAATGATTGCGGAAATCTTACCTGATACGATATGCCTTGCCTAGTGTAAGGCCGGGTCCTCGCGCGTTTATCCGTTAAAGACGCACACGAGCGGCTAACATATTTCAATCAACGGGATGGTGCTGGATGTTTTTTGGGTCCAAAAAGAAAAAAACAAAAAAAGAAGACACAGCTGCTTCGCTCTCAAACCTTGATGATGCGATCGCGTTACTTAATCAATTCTCACACCCGCAGTTGGTCGAGCAGTGGGCAAGCCAAACGGGGTGGGTGAGAACCGCAGATCATGGCTTTAGGGTCACGTTCCCCTTTGCGGCGCACTCTATCGCTGAAGCGCTTAAAGATTGGCTCAGTGCGCAGTCTGATGCCCTTGCCAACCAATTTGAACTGATGCAACGGGTGGCACCGTTAAAAACGGGCGAAAAAACGCCGGTGAAAGGGGTGAAAAACCTGATTGTTGTGAGCTCAGCGAAAGGTGGCGTCGGTAAATCGACCACCGCTGTAAACCTAGCGCTTGCGTTGCATGCGGAGGGCGCTGCAGTCGGCATTGTTGATGCGGATGTGTATGGGCCGTCTTTACCTATCATGTTGGGCGCCAAAGATAGTGAGCCACAAACCCATGATGGCAAGTTAATGGAGCCTGTGACGCGCCATGGTATCGCCTCAAATTCGATCGGTTATCTGGTGCCCGCAGAGAACGCGACTGTTTGGCGAGGTCCTATGGCCTCAAAAGCGTTTGCACAGCTGATCAACGAAACACGGTGGCCCGAGCTGGACTATTTAGTCGTCGATATGCCGCCTGGTACCGGTGACATCCAACTGAGTTTGGCGCAACAGTTTCCGGTGACAGGCGCGATTGTGGTGACAACGCCACAAGATTTGGCATTGGCCGATGCGGTGAAAGGGGTGGCGATGTTTGAAAAAGTTCACGTTCCCGTGTTGGGCGTGGTAGAAAACATGAGTTATCACATTTGCTCGCAATGCGGCCATCATGAAGCCATTTTTGGCTCAGGGGGTGCCGATAAAATGGCGCAAGAGCAGGGGACGCCAGTGCTTGCACAGGTACCGCTTCATGTTGCGATTCGGGAAGATATTGATGCCGGTGTGCCAAGCATGGTCGCGCGCCCTCACAGTGAGCATGCGGCGGTTTATCGACAGATGGCAGCGACGGTCGCCAGTCAGCTCTACTGGCAAGGTGAAACACGTCCTGAACAGATTAGCGTACAAACTGTGTCGCCCTGATTGCGCAACCGGCCGTGATTTATCGGCTAAAGCGGCCGGATGCACAGACAAGCGCGATTTTCTCTGGCGCCAGCTGCTTCAACTCCCTATAATCAGGCGGTTTATGTTGATTCCGCCAAGCTTCCCCTGGGTATTCATATTATGAGTGACAACAACCACCACTGCGTTATTATCGGTATTGCAGGTGCCTCTGCTTCCGGTAAAAGCCTGATCGCCAGCACCATTTATAAGGAATTAAAGGAAAAAGTCGGTGATCATCAAATCGGCGTGATTACAGAAGATAGATATTATCGTGATCAGAGCCACCTCAGCATGGAAGAGCGCGTAAAAACCAATTATGACCACCCTCAGGCACTGGATCACGATCTTTTGTGTGAGCATCTTGAAGCATTGGTCGCCGGTCAGCCGGCTGATGTGCCGGTTTATAGTTACTCCGAGCATACCCGTATGGGAGAAACCACGACGATGACGCCCAAAAAAGTGATCATCCTCGAAGGTATTCTGCTTCTCACCGATCCCCGTCTTCGCAATTTGATCCACGCCAGCGTCTTTATGGACACGCCACTTGATATTTGTTTACTGCGTCGGATGAAACGTGACGTTGCCGAGCGCGGTCGTACCATGGATTCGGTGATGGAGCAGTATCAAAAGACGGTCCGCCCTATGTTTATGCAGTTTATTGAGCCGTCGAAGCAATATGCCGATATCATTGTCCCGCGCGGGGGTAAAAACCGCATTGCGATTGATGTACTAAAAGCGCATATCGCGCGTTTACTTAAAGCGTAAGGCATGATCTCCCATCACATGATGGGTCAATGACTGTCTCTCTAGGTAATCAGTCGTGGTTTAATCCATAATGTGTGCGCGAATATATCGAATGAGTGCGGTGCACAAAGCAAGACACCGCGTGAGTAAATAACCGTGAGGAATGTTAGATGCGACTGTGCGACAGGCATATCAAAGAACACCTTGATGATGGCCGCATCAAAATTGATCCCCGTCCTGCCGCAGACGCGATTTCGGGCGTGACTGCGGATGTGACTCTGGGTAACCAGTTCCGTGTGTTTAACGATCATGGGGCCGCTTATATTGATTTATCGGGGCCGAAACAAGAAGTGAACGCCCAACTTGAGCGTGTCATGAGTGATGAAATAGAAATCGCTGACGGCGACCCTTTTTATCTTCATCCGGGTCAATTGGCCTTGGCAGTCACGCATGAGGCTGTGACATTACCCGATAATATTGTCGGTTGGCTCGATGGCCGTTCATCGTTGGCGCGGTTGGGTTTGATGGTCCATGTCACGGCACACCGAATAGATCCGGGCTGGTCAGGGCGAATTGTTCTAGAGTTTTATAATAATGGGCGTCTACCGTTAGCGCTACGTCCCGGCATGCCGATCGGTGCCTTAAGCTTTGAGCCCATGTCAGGGTCAGCGGACCAGCCTTATAATAAACGGGACAATGCCAAGTACAAAAATCAGCAAGGGGCAGTTGCCTCTCGTATTAGCCAAGACAAGGCTTAATGAGTGAAATGCGCCTGAGGGCGCATTTTTTTTCTCACCAGGAACTCGACGGTTAAATCGTGGTCGATAACGCGTCTGACACACAAGGAGCATCTTGCAATGATAAAAAAAATCGTCCTTATTCTCGCAGCATTTGTCGTGGTGTTGATTGGCGCCGTCGCGACTTTAATTGCCACGGTAAACCCCAATCAATTTAAACCCTTGCTGGTGGAACAAGTCGCAGAGCAAACGGGCTATGAGGTCGTTATCGGTGGCGACATCGAGTGGCAGTTCTGGCCGAGTTTGGGCTTTTCCATTGCTGATGTGGCGATCAAAAACCGACCTGGTTTTGATGAGCCTGATTTACTCCGTTTGTCGCGCGCGCAATTATCCGTTGATGTGTTGCCATTGATGTCTCAGACATTACAAGTGGGTGAAATTGTCTTACAAGACCCGCATGTATTTATTCAAACGTTGGCGAACGGCGATAGCAATGTGACGCCAGCTCAAACAGTGACGCCAACTCAACCAAAAAACGTTGGCGCGTCGGCAGAGCAACAGACAAGTTCGACGTCGTCAGAGCCGGCTAGCCAGCAAGATACAGTGAGTGGGACGTGGCAAGTTTCTTTACAAGGTCTACGCGTCACCAATGCCAGCGTCGTGATTAAAGATGATCAGGTGGGTACGCAAACGGCCTTACGAGATGTTGATCTCCAAGTGGGCAATATAGCAACCGATATATGGACGCCACTGACCGTATCACCGCGTGGCGAACAGGATGGTGCGACCTTCAGCGCGCAAGGGCAGGGTGAACTGAAG
>NZ_MUFH01000180.1:0-5369 GCF_001996115.1 Salinivibrio sp. MA427 | reverse complement strand
AAGTTAGTACAAACCGTTCGTGGGGCGGGGTATCGCTTCTCAACACGTAGCTAGAACATCCCTTTAAAGGGATGAGCCGATATGGAGATATAATGGTCGAACGACTGTCTTGGAAGAAGCTGGCCTGGGAGCTGGCTTTTTTTTATTTACCTTGGCTCGTAGTAGGTGGATTGTTTGGCGGCCTACCTTGGTTATTACTCGGCGCCACTGTAGCGATGTTATTGYGGCACTTGCACCAGCAAATAAAGCTGTCTGACTGGTTATGGAAAGACAAAAGCTTAACGCCTCCATCCGGTACGGGATCGTGGGAGCCTTTATTTAATGGTATTTATCGCTTACAAAAGCGTAACCGCCGGCGTCGCAAAGAGCTTGCTAACTTAATTCGCCGTTTTCGTAACGGCGCGGAGTCTTTGCCCGATGCGGTGGTGGTATTTGAGCGCGATGGCGCCATTGTTTGGTGTAACAAACTCGCTCAGGAGCTACTTGGCTTGCGCATGCCGGATGATAACGGCCAGCATATTAGTAACTTGATCCGCGCACCGGAATTTGTCAGTTATATCGCCAATGCCAATTACGATACGGCGTTGGAAATGCGCTCTCATCTGAATAGCGCTCGCACACTCGAATTTCGGACCATGCCCTACGCGGAAGGCGAATATTTGATGGTGGTGCGTGACATCACACAGTTAAAGCAACTGGAAGGTATGCGACGTAATTTTTTCGCCAACGTTTCGCACGAGCTGCGCACACCAATGACGGTATTGCGTGGGTACTTAGAAATGACTGAAGATCCGGATATGGTTGTTGGACCCATGTGGCCAAAAGCACATGGTGTGATGACAGAGCAATTATCTCGGATGGAATCCTTGGTTGAGCAACTGCTTACGCTGTCTAAAATTGAAGCTGCAGCCAAACCCGATCTCGACCATCATGTCGATGTTCCCGCGATGCTCGATGTGCTGCAAAAAGAGGCTCAGGCATTAAGTGGTAACAGTGAGCATGTACTTACCTTTGACGTCGACACGGCGTTGAAAGTCCGCGGCAATGATGATCAGCTGCGCAGTGCGATCTCAAACCTTGTTTATAATGCGGTGAAACACACTCCCGCCCAGGCAGAGATCCAGGTGCGTTGGTATCGTTCGAAAAAAGGCCCGCGCTTAGAGGTTATCGACAGTGGTGAGGGCATTCCGCCACAACATTTAGACCGATTGACTGAGCGATTTTATCGTGTCGACAAAGCGCGATCGCGAGAAACCGGTGGCAGTGGGCTAGGGCTTGCGATAGTTAAACACGCGCTGAGCCACCATGATGCTGAACTGGATATTAAAAGCGAAGTCGGGATAGGTAGCACGTTTGCATTCACGTTGCCGGAGCGGCTCGCATGTTAAAACGCGTTATCTTGTTTGTTTGTCTCGTATGGAGTCTGAATGCGTTAAGCCAAACCCATCCTTTACCGGATTACCAACGTACCAGCGGCATATCCGGCAACTTAAGCTCTGTGGGCTCTGATACGCTCGGTAATCTTATGGCGGCGTGGACAGGCGGATTTAAGCGCTTGCATCCGGGCGTCAATGTGCAGTTGCAGACCCCTGGCTCGGCATCGGCGGCGCCCGCGCTGGTGGAGGGCACTGCGCAACTTGGGCCAATGAGCCGCGCGATGCGTGTCAGTGAGGAAAACGCCTTTCAAGCGCGGTTCGGTTACCCCCCAACCGCAGTCCCAGTTGCGATTGACGCGATGGCCGTCTATGTCCATCAAGACAATCCACTTCGTACTATCAGTTTTCAACAGCTTGACGCGCTCTTTTCCAGAACGCTGTGGTGCGGTGCGAGTGACCCTATTACAACCTGGGGGCAGCTGGGCTTAACCGGCCGCTGGCAGCATCGTGACTTACAGTTGTTTGGCCGAAATTCGGTCTCTGGCACCTATGGTTATTTTAAGCAATCAGCCCTGTGTCGCGGCGATTTTCGTGCCGATGTGAATGAGCAGCCCGGTTCGGCGTCGGTGGTACAGTCGGTGGCTTCTTCACTCCATGCTATCGGTTATGCAGGGATCGGTCATCAAGCCTCGGGCGCCCGTATGCTTGCGATTTCTCGTCATGGCGACAAAGCCGTTATCCCTAGTGACAGGGCGATTCGAGAAGGTAAGTACCCACTTACTCGACATCTCTATTTATATATCAACAAAGCGCCGCATCAACCGCTTGCGCCTTTAGATGCCGCATTTATGCGATATATTCTCTCTAAGCAAGGACAAAAAGCCGTCAGCCAGCAAGGATATATTCCATTGCCGGCAGAAACGGTACACGCACAGCGACAGGCGCTGGGATTGGATTAGTCGTTACAGGTCAACGCCCAGTTTACGGATTGCCAGTATTGTTTTTCGGCTTCAAGATCGGCGGCTAATAAGCGGTTATCTTGGAGCCACCTTGCAGGGAAATCGAGCTGCCATGTTCCTTTTTTATCCACATTCAGTGCGATATCAGGTAGTGGCTGGTCGTTACGTTGGGAGTGCAACACACAGGCTAAGCGTAATGCGCAAATTAGGGTTTCAATCAGTTTCGGCTTAAACAAAGTAAACTTGGGCATCTCACTGAGCTTTAGCGCCTTTCGGTGAAAGCGTGCCAATGTCGCGAGCACTGTCTGCTGCTCTTGATTAAAACCCGGCAAATTGGTGTGGTGCAAAATATAGGCTGAATGTTTGTGATAACCCGGATAGCCAATGCTCAGGCCAACTTCATGGAGCAGTGCTGCCCAGTTGAGCAATCCGGCGAGCTCGGACTTTTTACTGCCTTTATCCGGTTCTGCTTGCGCATAAAAGTGGGCCGCCGTTTGCTGTACACGTCGAGCATGACTCAGATCAATATTGTAGCGAGCCGCCATGTCATCTGTGGTGCGGCCGCGGATATCCGTACGCTGAAAACGATCTTCCATCTCATAGAGTAAACCTTCACGCAGTGCCCCGTCGGAAAAGCGCAGTGACTCGATGGCTAACGCATCAAATATCCCCGACAAGATAGCCACACCCGCAGCAAACACAGGTTGCCTATCGGCTGATAAGCCTGGCAAATTGATGCTCTCACTGGTTTTAAATGTCAGTAGCGTTTCAATCAAACTATCCAGGCGTTTGCGGGTGATAATGCCATCGTCGTCACCCAAGCCGATGATGACCTCACGAATCGCTTTCACCGTTCCTGAAGCCCCTAAAGCCACTTGCCAGCCTGCTTGGCGGTATTGGCTTGCGAGACTCTCTAGTTTTTGCCGAGTGGCGAGCTGAGCGGCCGCAAATTGCTTTGAGCTAATGGCCCCTTTGGGGAAAAACCGTTCATTATAGCTCACACAGCCCATGCGTTTGCTATTAACCAGCAGGGGGTCAAAGTTATCACCAATGACTAATTCTGTGCTGCCGCCACCAATATCGATGACGAGCTTGCGGCCGATATTTTGTTGGGTGTGTGACACGCCCATGTAAATCAAACGCGCTTCTTCCTCACCCGAAATAACTTCTATTGGGTAAGGGAAAACTTGATTCGCTCGCTGGATAAACGTCTCGATATTACGAGATTGGCGTAACGTGTGGGTCGCGGCAATGCGGACGTTATCCACGTCAATACCGTTGAGGCGCTCAGCGAACATGGCTAAACATTCCACGCCTCGATCAATCGCTTCATCGCTAAGACAATGGTGGCTGTCTAGCCCCGCAGCCAGACGAACGCGCTGTTTATGGCGGCTGACGATTTGAAGCCCTTCACCGACGACGCGTGCGACGACCATGTGGAAACTGTTGGAGCCGAGATCAACCGCAGCAATCTCGCGCGGTTTATCCTTTGACTGGGGGTGTGTCATGTTGCAACTTTTCCGCGTGTTTGAGTGCTTGGCGTTCTATGTGTTTGAGGTAATCATAGATCTCGACTTGTGAGCGGATCTTTTTCTTGTTACCGCGTTTAACATAGGCGTTAGACATGGCTTTGTCGATGACTCGTGCTTTGGCGCGATCGGCAAATTGAATTTCCAAGATTGCCATGATGCGATCTTTGAGTCTTGGATCGCGAATAGGTGCCCCCACTTCAATACGATTATCAATATTTCGGGTCATCCAATCGGCAGATGAAATATAGATATCACGTTCACCGCCATTTTCAAAGGCAAATACACGTGGATGCTCGAGAAAGCGGTCCACAATACTGATCGCCTTGATGTTTTGACTCACCCCTTTTACGCCCGGCACGAGCGAGCACATGCCGCGGACAATAATTCGAATTTTGACCCCTTCATTGCTGGCTTTGTATAAGAGATTAACTAAGCCTCTATCAACGAGGTTATTGACTTTAAGCGTAATGCCAGCTTTGCGTTTGGCGCGCGCATGTTCAATCTCGCGCTCGATCAATTTACACATTCGGCGGCGTGAGTTACGCGGCGACACAATCAGGTGGTTAAACTTTACTGGGCGATAAGGGTTCTCGATAAAGTCGAAAACTTTTCGGATCTCTGAGGTGAGTTGTTGATCGGCGGTAAAAAGCGCAAAGTCAGTATAGATTCGTGCCGTTTTTTCATGAAAGTTTCCGGTACCAATATGGCCATAATCGCGAAGTTCGCCATCTTCGCGGCGAGATATCAAGCACAGCTTGGAGTGAATTTTTAGCCCTGGCGTGCCGAATACCACTTTGACCCCTGCGTCGGTCAGTACCCGTGACCACTCGATATTGGCCTCTTCATCAAATCGTGCCTGAAGTTCAACCACCACAGTGACGCGCTTACCGTTATTGGCAGCATCAATCATTGAATTGATAATCCGCGAGTTCTTTGCCACGCGATACACGTTGATCCGAATGCTACGCACTTTAGGGTCAAACGATGCTTGTCGCACCAGTTCGGTCATATGCCGAAAGGTATGATAGGGGTAGTACAGCAGTATGTCGCGTTCACGTATGGCCCGAAACGCATTGTTTTGCAATTGAAAATCGGCACTCTCGAAAGGCGGAAGCGGTGCGTTTTCTAGATACTGGCGTCCCACATTGGGAAAGCCGATAAAATCACGAAAGTTATGATAGCGCGCCCCGGGTAGCACACTGTCGTAATCAGAAATCTTTAAAACTTGGATGAGTTTGTTCACCATTTCAGGTGGCATATCACGCTGATACACAAACCGAACAGGTAGGGCGGTTAAGCGTTGGTCCAAGCTTTCTGACATATTTTCGAGCAGGCTATGTTCGACTTCGTTGGTCAAATCGTATTCGGCGTCACGCGTCATTTTCATCGCATAAGCGTCGACGGTATCGTAATCGAACAAACCACTGAAAATCTGATCAACACAGAGTCGAATAATATTGTCCAATAAGATAATGGTTTTGCGCTGCCGCTTTCCTTTAGGC
>NZ_MUFH01000018.1:0-20889 GCF_001996115.1 Salinivibrio sp. MA427 | reverse complement strand
CTACTAAGGAAGCGGATCTCAGTGGATAAGCGGTAAAAGATCATTGAGATCAAGGATCTTGGAACGATCACTTTCTGTGGGTGGCCTTGGATCGGATCCTGTATCACCTGGGATCAAAATGCCCTTTTATCCACAGGGCGATCAGAAAGAAAAACTATCAAATGGATAACTAAAGGAAGATCACTGGGTTATTCCTTAGTTATCCACAGTCTGTTTGATTAATTATTGTTCAATTAGATGCCTGAAGTAATGGCTCCCAATCGGTTAACCAGCGTTCCGCTTCATCTTCAGGAACCGGATGAGCTTGAATATCGATGTCGATTCGTTCGCCAATTTTGACGGCCCCGAGATCTTGTAATAGGGCGTCTGCTTTCATGCCAGCTTCACAAAAGGTGTCATAACTAGAATCGCCAATGCCAACCACCCCGTATTTCAACGCACGTAGCATCGGACGTTCGGTCATTAGCTGTTCCATCAGAGGGGCGATGCTCTCAGGGAAGTCGCCAGCGCCATGAGTCGATGTGACGACTAAGAGTGTGCTGGCGCCCAATACATCATCGAGGATCCCCTCATTGATAACCGCCGTTTGGTACCCCTTTGCCTGCAGTTGATCTGATAGGTGATCGCCAACATATTCCGCGCCGCCCAAGGTACTGCCTGTAATAATTGTTATATTCGCCATATTATCCTCACGATTAAGAGTCTCTTGCCTAGTATTGAGACCTTGTTCCAGGGAGTCAATTCTTGCTGAATATTGCGGGTATCTTCGGGGATGCAGTCGAGGGGATCATGGTGAAAACTATGGGGATAACTTATGATCTTATAACAAGGATAACCGCGATCAACACAGTAGGATAAAGGGACCCTTTGTGTAAGGATCCCGTGATCAGGTTGGGGATAATTATTTGCCGATACAAAATGAGGAGAAGATTTTTCCTAATAAGTCATCGGCACTAAATTCGCCAGTAATGGTGTTGAGGTACTGCTGGGTCAAGCGTAACTCTTCCGCCAATATTTCACCGGCCATGTAACCTTCTAGTTGTGTTTGACCAATGTCCAGGTGTGCGGCTGCACTGGCGAGTGCGTCTAAGTGGCGGCGACGTGCCATAAAACCCCCTTCACTGCCTCCTGCATAGCCCATACAGGCTTTGAGGTGTTGGCGGAGTGCATCGACGCCTTGGCCTGTTTTAGCGCTAAGGCGGATAAGCGCTGGGTGGTTGGTATCGCAGTGGCCCATAGGCTCGCCCGTCATGTCGGCTTTATTACGGATCACCGTCATGCCCATATCTTGGGGTAAACGGGACACAAAGTCCGGCCAGATATCATGTGGATCGGTAGCGTCAGTGGTGGTGCCATCCACCATAAATAAAACGCGATCTGCTTGTTCTATTTCGTCCCACGCTCTTTCCACGCCGATGCGTTCGACCTCGTCGGTAGCGTCACGTAGGCCTGCGGTATCAATAATATGCAAAGGCATACCGTCGAGATGAATGTGTTCACGCAGCACATCGCGAGTGGTCCCGGCAATATCGGTGACGATGGCACTGTCTTTCCCCGACAAGGCATTGAGTAAGCTCGATTTACCTGCATTTGGGCGGCCAGCGATTACCACTTTCATTCCTTCACGCATGATGGCGCCTTGGTTGGCCTCTTTACGCAGTGTGGCGAGGTGCTCAATAATGTGATTGAGATCGTTGGCGACCTTACCATCGGAGAGAAAATCGATTTCTTCATCGGGAAAATCAATTGCGGCTTCGACGTAAATGCGCAGGTGAATGACCTTTTCCACCAGCGCGTTCACCTGGCTAGAGAAGGCGCCTTGTAGCGACTGTAGCGCCGAACGTGCGGCTTGCTCAGAGCTGGCATCAATCAAGTCAGCAATGGCTTCTGCTTGCGCGAGATCCAACTTATCATTTAAAAAAGCGCGTTCAGAGAATTCTCCCGGGCGAGCGGCTCGTACCCCGTCAAAGGCGCTAATCCTTTGGATGAGCATATCCATGATAACGGGGCCACCGTGGCCTTGCAGTTCAAGTACGTCTTCGCCCGTGAACGAATGAGGGCCTTTAAAGAATAGCGCGATGCCTTGATCGATAGGCTGACCATCCTGGTCGAGAAAGGGGAGGTAATCAGCACGACGAGGCACCAACTCACGTCCGGTCATATTTTTGCCAATCTCATGGGCGAGGGGGCCAGACACGCGAACGATTCCCACGCCGCCCCGGCCAGTTGCTGTGGCTTGCGCCACGATAGTGTCTGTTTGAGCCATAATGCACACTCTATGATTGCAGTGACAGGCCTGTGGGCCATTAACGTGAAAAAGGCGACCGTCAGGTCGCCTTTTTATTATTGCTTGAAGCGGCCTGAGTTACGAGCGCGAATGCAGGCCTTTTTTCTCCAAAGACTTATAGATTAACGTCTGTTGGATCAGCGTGACTACGTTCGATACCAACCAGTATAGAACCAGACCGGATGGGAAGAACAAGAAGAAGAAAGTGAAGACCACGGGCATAAAGGTCATGATCTTCTGCTGCATCGGATCGGTGACCGTGGTTGGGCTCATCTTCTGAATCAGGAACATAGACGCCCCCATCAACAGAGGTAGCACATAGAAAGGGTCTTGTGCTGACAAGTCTTGAATCCAACCAAAGAAAGGTGCGTGACGTAGTTCGACCGATTCCATCAATGCCCAATAGAGTGCAATGAAGATCGGCATTTGCAGCACTAGCGGCAGGCAGCCACCCAGCGGGTTCACTTTTTCGCGCTTGTACAGCTCCATCATTTCTTGGCTCATGCGCTGACGGTCGTCACCAATACGCTCTTTCATTTCTTGCAGTTTAGGCTGCAGCATGCGCATTTTCGCCATCGAGGTGTACTGCGCTTTAGTAAGCGGGTACATGGCACCACGGACGATGAAAGTTAGCATGATGATAGCCAAGCCCCAGTTACTGACGAAGCTTTGAATCGTCGAGAGCAACCAGTGCAGCGGTTTGGCGATAAACCAGAGCCAACCATAGTCGACCACAAGATCCAAGCTTGGCGCTACGGCGGCCATTTGTTCTTGCAGTTTCGGGCCAACCCATAGGGTTGCCGTTAGGGTCTTACTGGTACCAGCAGGAATAGTGTCACTGGTTTTGGTCTGAATATAACCGTATTGCGAGGTAGTACGTGTACTCAACACATTATTGTCGGCGCGTGGGATCCACGCGGTGGCAAAGTAGTGTTGAATCATGGCCGCCCAGCCTTGATCAAAGGTTACGCTGAGATTTTTGCTTTCCATGTCATCAAAGCTGTACTTCTCGTAACGCTTGTCGTCCGTTGAGTAAGCGCTGCCGCGATAAGTCGGCATGGTTAGGCTACCACCATCATCCAGCAAGTTTTGTTTGAGCTGGGTGTACATAGTGACGCTGGCATTCGCATCGGTTTGGTTATTGATTGTATGCTCAACGTCTACAGCATAACTACCACGTTTAAATACAAATGTTTTGGTGTAACTGATCCCCTCTTTTTCGACGGTCATCGGGACGCGCAAAGTGTCTTGATCGTCTGAGAGAGAGAAATCGTTTTGGGTCACCTGGTATTGTGCGCGGCCTTCAGCGGTATCAATGCCATTGGCACCAATTAAACCACTTTGGGCGACAAAGGTATGATCCGGCTTAGTATGTAACAGCGTGAAGGCATTATCAGAGTCCAGCTCAGCATCGTATTGTGGAAGCTCGGCATGGACAACATCACCGCCTTGCGTATCAATTTTCAGTGTTAATACGTCGGTTTTGATGGTGACGAGCTTGTCAGAGACAGGCTGTGCATCAAGAGACGTGGTATCGTTACCGTCATTGCTGCTTGGCACGTCACTGTGAGTCGTTTGCTGCTGCTCAACGCCCTGTCCCTGCGGCTGCGGGGATTCTGGTTTGCTCCATTCCATGTATAGCATGAAAGAAACGAACAATAGGGCAATCAACAGGATATTGCGTTGGGAATCCATTGTTAATTGTCTCTGTTATGGTGGTCGCAAGGCGGTACAGGATCGTAGCCGCCATCATTCAAAGGGTGGCATTTTAATAGACGTTTGCCTGCCAACCAACACCCTTTTATCACACCATGGGATTGAATCGCCATGATGGCGTAATGGGAGCAGGTTGGTGTGAACCGGCATCGTGGCCCAATTAATGGGCTAATCACCAGTTGGTATCCCCGAATCAGCGCGATGAGCGCTTTTTGCGCGGCGGTCGCGACAAACGTTGCCATAACTTGTCCAATTCGTCTCGCAGCGCTTGATTACTCAGGTTGTTGGCACTTTTTTTCGCGATAACCACAAAGTCTTTCGCCGGCAGTTGATGCTGACGTAAACGAAAACTCTCGCGAACCACACGTTTAAAGCGGTTGCGATCAACGGCAAGTTTGATTTGCTTTTTCGGGACAGCTTGACCGAGACGTGGGTGTTCGAGCGCGGCGTTTCTGGCGAGTATAGTCAAGTGCGGCGAACCTGCGCGATGAGGTTGCTGAAAGACGGCACTGAAATGTTCGGGAGTTAGCAGACGTAACTCCCGAGGATAAGCGAGCTTATTCACAAATCACTACGGATTATTTAGAAAGCTGCTTGCGGCCTTTCGCACGGCGAGCGGCAATGACCTTACGGCCGTTCTTAGTCGCCATGCGCGCACGGAAACCGTGAGTGCGCTTACGCTTTAGAACTGAAGGTTGAAAAGTGCGTTTCATGGTTTCTACCTTTATTACTGATCAGTGTTAGGTTTGTTAACCCGACGTGGGAGGATAGCAGTATGCTTGTCTCCGACGCCTCTCAACAAAGAGGGCGGATTGTAGCCATTGACTAACGATTAGTCAATCACAAAACCCACGCCACTTCGGGCCGTGAATTATAAGCGCTTAGTCGCAGATCGCAAGGATCCTTACCAACTGATCGCAAATTAAGCGGTGATCCCGACTTGATTCAAAAACTTATGCAATCGGGGATCATCACAGTGATTAAACAGCCAATCCGGTGTGCCCTGAGCGATAACATTACCATCGTTCATAAATACCACACGATCAGCAACATCACGTGCAAACTGCATCTCGTGGGTCACCACCAGCATGGTTTGATGGCGAGTGGCGAGCTTTTTCATTAGCGCTAACACCTCACCTACCCATTCTGGATCGAGTGCGGATGTTGGCTCATCGAAAAGCAGTAGCTCGGCTTCCAGCGCCATCGCACGGCCAATCCCTACGCGTTGTTGTTGGCCACCCGATAAAGAGGCCGGATAATGGTCGCCTTTATCGCCAAGCCCGATATCGTCCAAAATCTGTTGCGCGCGCTGGCGGGCTTTGGCTTTTTGCCATCCTTTTACAGTGCGCAGGCCTTCAGCAATGTTATCGCGTGCGCTCAGGTGGGCAAACAAGGCATAGTTTTGGAATACAAATCCAGTTTGACGCCGCAACGCTAGAATGTCCTTTTTTGGCGTGGCTAAATTGCCGCTATCGACGCGTTGTTCGCCGATTGTTATCACCCCTTGTTCCGCACGCTCTAGGAAATTAATGCAGCGCAATAAAGTAGATTTCCCAGTACCACTTGGACCAATAATACAGACGATTTCGCCACGTTCGATAGCCAAATCAATCCCATCGAGAACAGCGATGCCCTGATAGACTTTTTTCAACTTTTCTATTTTTATCATCGTTGATACGCCTTATTGAGGTGTGCTTCGGCCCAATATTGCACGCGGGTGAGTGCGACCACGATCGCCCAGTAAATGAGCGCGACGGCCAGGTATGCTTCAAAAAACTTGAAACTGGATGAGGCTTCCATTTGCGCTTGTGCCATGATTTCGGTCACGCCTAGTGTAAAAGCGAGGGATGTGGCTTTAATCATATCAATGAAATAGTTCATCAATGACGGCAGAGCAATGCGCACGGCTTGCGGTAAAATAATGCGTTGCATGGCTTGTCGCGTCGTCATGCCGATGGCTAAGCTTGCTTCCATCTGACTGCGATCGACCCCGAGAATTGCGGCACGAATCGATTCGGCCATATAGGCAGAAAAGTGCAAACTGATCCCAATCACGGCTGCAGTAAAGGCATCCATCCCCACTAAACTGGGGATCACCTGTGGTAAGCCATAATAGAGCAAAAACAACTGCACCAATAAAGGGGTGCCGCGAAAGAAACTAATGAAGATTTGCGCTAAGCCATTTAACCCAGGGACACGAAAGACGCGAATTAAGGCGATGGCGACGGCTAAGGCGAGGGAGAAAAGTAGCCCCAAAAAGGCCATTTCCATGGTGATCCCTAAATAGCTAAGCAATAGAGGGAACAGCGAGACCATATAATCGAAATCAAACGCCATGAGAGTCCTTTAAACAAAAAAGCCCGCCAACGCGGGCTTTTTAATGTTAGTGAATACTTACTTTTGGGTGACGTCAGCACCAAACCACTTGATCGAAATATCGGCTAACGTGCCGTCATCACGCATGTTGACGAGTGTTGTGTTCACCTCATCACGTAAGCGCTGGCCGCGGTCGTTATCAACAAATGGCCAGGCGTTGGCAATGGTTTCAAAAGGCTGACCCGCTAATTGTAGAGGCAAGCCCGACTCTTTGATCAATTGTAGTGCGGAGAGGCGGTCCATAATAAACGCATCGGCACGGCCCAGGGCCACATCGTGCTCAATACCGGTTTCGTAGGTTTTGATATGGATATCATCGGACGCTGAATGATCGCGAAGGAGTTGCTCAAAGTTAGAGCCCAAGTTCACCGCGACCGTCTTATCTTTTAAATCTGCGACGGACTGAATCGCGTCATTGCCCTTACGAACCGTGATTTGCGCCCCATCGACGACATACGGGTTGGT
Source organism: Salinivibrio sp. MA427 (assembly GCF_001996115.1). NCBI lineage: Bacteria > Pseudomonadati > Pseudomonadota > Gammaproteobacteria > Vibrionales > Vibrionaceae > Salinivibrio > Salinivibrio sp. MA427. The sequence goes on along the minus strand of NZ_MUFH01000018.1, from coordinate 14,045 downwards.
AAACAAATATTTCGCTTGGCGCTCATCGGTGATAGTGATTTGGTTTGAAATCGTATCGATACGGCCAGTTTGTAAAAGCCCAAATAAGCCCGAGAAGTTAGCGGTTACATACTCGATATCGTAGTCATTACGCTGACCAATCTCATCCCAAAGGTCGACTTCAAACCCTTGTAGTTGGTCTTGTTTGACAAAGGTAAAAGGAAAGTATCGGCCAGACATGCCCACTTTGACGGTGTCTGATGCAAAAGCGGGGACTGAAATCACCATGCTCAGGCTGAGCAGGGCGTTGAGGATCCATTTAGTCATGAAAAACTCCGTAATAACCACATCAATATTGATAGGAAACGTAATATAGAGGGGCGAGGGAGGGACGAGAAATACCTTGTTGTTATGAGTAATAACGTATTAACAGGCGTGAGTCGGATCGATGCGGACATGGCCTGGAATTCTCGGACTGGTCACGACGACCATGTGCGTAATGTTGTGAGTAAAAAGCGGGTAGGCTGTGGCGATCTCTGGGTTATCTGTGGGATCTATGTGCATAAGTCGGATCTTATTCACTGATTTCGGGATCTTGTGGGTAGCGATCTGAGCGCGACAGGAGTACCATTATGACCTTTTCCTTTTCGGTATAACTGCGTGGAGTCAAACGTGTCATCATCGCTTTGGTTGCAGTGTCTTGAACGGCTTCAAGATGATTTACCTGCAACAGAATTTAGTATGTGGGTACGGCCACTTCAAGCCGAACTCAATGACAATACGTTGACCCTGTTTGCCCCTAACCGTTTTGTGCTTGATTGGGTGCGGGATAAATATTTGCATCAGATTAATCAACTGCTGAATGAGTTTTGTGGTGTCGACGTGCCTATGCTGCGCTTTGAAGTGGGCAGTAAACCGGTTGCTGCTGCGCCGCAATCTGCGCCAGCAGGTCCGGCGTCAGCCCCTGCGCCTCAACAAGCGGCCCCTGCCCCCACTCGTGGACGCGTTTGGGAGCCGGCACCGTCACCGGTGCAATCGGATGTCAATCATCGCTCCAACGTGAATCCGAAACACAAGTTTAATAACTTTGTGGAAGGTAAATCGAACCAGCTTGCACTCGCGGCGGCACGGCAGGTCTCGGGAAACCCGGGAGCGGCATATAATCCGCTGTTTTTGTATGGTGGGACGGGTCTGGGTAAAACGCACTTGCTCCATGCGGTGGGGAATGCTATTTCCGATCGAAAGGCAGATGCTCGCGTGGTTTACATGCACTCTGAGCGGTTTGTGCAAGACATGGTCAAAGCACTGCAGAACAACGCCATCGAAGAGTTTAAGCGCTACTACCGCAGCGTGGATGCGCTCTTGATCGATGATATTCAGTTTTTTGCCAATAAAGAGCGCTCACAAGAAGAGTTTTTCCATACCTTTAATGCCTTGCTTGAGGGGAATCAGCAGATCATTTTGACCTCCGATCGCTACCCAAAAGAAATCAATGGGGTTGAGGATCGCTTGAAATCACGCTTTGGTTGGGGCCTGACGGTTGCTATCGAACCGCCTGAATTGGAAACGCGTGTGGCGATCTTGATGAAAAAGGCAGAAGACCACGCGATTCGTTTGCCGGATGAAGTTGCCTTCTTTATTGCTAAGCGGTTGCGGTCGAATGTCCGTGAACTGGAAGGGGCGCTTAATCGTGTCATTGCCAACGCCAACTTTACCGGCCGCGCGATCACCATTGATTTCGTTCGGGAAGCGTTGCGCGATTTGTTGGCGCTACAAGAAAAGCTGGTCACTATCGATAATATTCAGAAAACCGTGGCAGAATATTATAAAATCAAGATGGCGGATTTGTTATCTAAGCGCCGGTCTCGCTCGGTTGCACGCCCTCGTCAAATGGCGATGGCCTTATCGAAAGAGCTGACCAACCACAGCTTGCCAGAAATTGGTGATGCCTTTGGCGGTCGTGACCATACAACCGTATTGCATGCATGCCGTAAAATTGAGCAACTGCGTGAAGAAAGTCACGATATTAAAGAAGATTACTCTAACCTGATTCGAACATTGTCGTCCTAATTATGAAATTTATTCTTACGCGTGAGCAGCTACTTCAACCGCTGCAACAAGTTTCTGGGGCTTTAGGTGGGCGCAGTACCTTACCGATCTTAAGCAATCTTCTGATTGAAGTCGCCGAGCAGCAACTTAAGCTCACCGCCACTGATATGGAGGTGGAGCTTAATGCAACGGCACCGTTGGAGGGAGAGCATCAAGATGGGGCGATAACGGTTCCCTCGCGTAAGTTCATGGATATTATCAAAGGCTTGAACAGTGAAGCCCGTATTACGGTTGCTCAAGAAGGTGATCGTGTCGTGGTGCGAGCGGGTCGAAGCCGGTTCACATTGTCCACCTTGCCGGCTAGCGATTATCCCAACATCGATGATTGGCAAGCGGAAGTAAGCCTGCAGCTGCCACAAAATAAACTGAATCACCTGATTGATGCGACTCAGTTTTCAATGGCAAACCAAGATGTGCGGTATTATCTCAATGGCTTGCTGTTCGAAACCGATGGACAAACGCTACGTACGGTAGGGACCGATGGTCACCGTATGGCAGTATGCCACCTGGCCATGGATGAAAGCGCGCCAGCGCAACAAGTGATTGTGCCGCGTAAAGGCGTCAGTGAGTTAGCGCGTTTGTTGGATGATAGTGAGAATCCGGTCAATATTCAGATTGGTGCCTCCAATATTCGTGCGGTGGTCGGCAACGTGACCTTTACCTCGAAGTTGGTCGATGGACGATTTCCTGACTATCGCCGAGTGCTGCCGCAATCGACGTCTCGGACTCTTGAGGTTAATTGCGCGGAACTCAAGCAAGCCTTGTCGTTAGCCGCGGTGCTGTCGAATGAGAAATTCCGTGGTGTTCGGATGAATATTGATGGCAGTGAGCTGCGTATCTCTGCCAATAACCCCGAGCAAGAAGAAGCCGAAGAATTTTTGGAAGTGAATTATCAAGGCGAGGCCATCGAGATTGGTTTTAACGTCAGTTATGTTTTAGATGTGCTCAACGTTTTGCGCTGTAACACTGTCCGTTTTTCAATGACAGACGCGGTCGGCAGTACTTTGATTGAGGACTGTGATCGCGATGATGCCATGTATGTCGTGATGCCCATTCGCCTCTAGATTATGGCGATCACTCGACTGGTCATTCATGACTTCAGAAATATTGAAGCCTGCGATATCGAACTGTCGTCAGGCTTTAACTTTTTAATTGGCCCCAACGGCAGTGGAAAAACCAGTGTCTTGGAGGCGATTCATTTTCTTGGCCACGGGCGCTCATTTCGCAGCGCACTGAACAGCCGTGTGATCCGTCATCAACAACCGAGCTTAACGGTCCATGGCCGGGTGAAAACGCAAGATGGGATCTTGCTTCCGGTTGGCATTCAAAAGCGCCGAGACGGCAGTGCCGATGTTAAAATAGGCCAAGAAAAAGGGCAAAAGCTGGTGGCACTGGCCAAAGTCTTGCCCTTGCAGCTGATTACCCCTGAAGGGTTTGAGCTATTAACAGATGGTCCTAAATTTCGCCGTGCGTATATTGACTGGGGGGTGTTTCATTCCCAACCCGGTTTTTTTGAAGCGTGGACGCGGGTCAAGCGGCTCACCAAGCAACGGAACGCCGCGCTTAAAACTGCGCGCAATTACCGTGATATACAAGTGTGGGATGCAGAACTTGCTAGCTTGGCCGAGCAAATTAGTGTTTGGCGACAAGCTTATGTTAATGCTGTGGCCGAGCGCGCAACGGCGTTATGCCAGGCATTTTTACCCGAGTTCTCGATTCAGTTTCGGTTCTCCCAAGGCTGGGAGCGCGGTGCAGATTACCAGGCTTTGTTGGCGACTAACTTCGAACGCGATCAGCAAATGGGCTACACGGTGTCTGGACCACACAAAGCCGATTTACGCATCAAGGTGGCCGGTACCCCGGTCGATGATGTGCTCTCTCGAGGGCAACTAAAATTGATGGTTTGTGCGCTTCGGCTTGCACAAGGACAGCTATATAGCGAAGAGCAAGGCATCGCCTGTATTTACCTGATCGATGACTTTGCCTCAGAATTAGACAGCCGCCGCCGGGCACTGCTCGCCAGTGAATTGACCCGGATCGGGGCGCAGGTTTTTGTCAGCGCCATTAGTGCCGATCAAGTCGCGGAAATTTGCGACGAAAATAGTAAGATGTTTCATGTGGAACATGGCAAAATTAACGCAGGATAAATAAGCGAGAGTAACTCAATGTCCAACGAATACGATTCATCGAGTATCAAGGTACTGAAGGGCTTGGATGCCGTCCGTAAGCGTCCGGGAATGTATATCGGCGACACCGACGACGGTACCGGCCTACACCATATGGTGTTTGAGGTGGTCGATAACTCGATCGATGAAGCACTGGCCGGACATTGTAACGATATCGTGACCACCATTCACGAAGACGGCTCTGTGTCGGTCCGCGACGACGGTCGTGGTATCCCTGTCGATATTCACGAAGAAGAGGGTGTTTCAGCTGCCCAAGTTATCATGACCGTGCTGCACGCCGGGGGTAAATTTGATGATAACTCGTATAAAGTGTCGGGCGGCCTACACGGTGTCGGTGTCTCTGTGGTTAACGCACTGTCAGAAAAGCTTGAATTGACAATTTGGCGTAACGGTTATGCCCACCAACTCAATTTTTCTCATGGTGAGCCACTGGGTCCCTTGGTTCAACTGGGCGAAACCGATCAAACCGGTACCCGCATTCGTTTTTGGCCGAGTGAAGAAACCTTCACGGATATTCACTTCAACTACGAGATCCTCGCTAAGCGCTTACGTGAATTGTCTTTCCTTAACTCGGGTGTGTCGATTCGATTGATTGACGAGCGCGAGGAAGACAAATCGGATCACTTTAAATATGAAGGCGGTATCCGTGCGTTCGTTGAGCATTTGAATAAAAAGAAAACCGCGATTCATCCATCGGTGTTCCATTTTGAACATATGCGTGATGATGGCGTTAGCGTCGAAGTCTCAATGCAGTGGAATGATGGTTACCAAGAGAACATCTACTGTTTTACCAACAATATTCCACAGCGCGACGGTGGTACGCATTTGGCTGGGTTCCGCGGTGCACTGACGCGAACCTTAAACAGCTTTATGGACAAAGAAGGCTATTCGAAAAAAGCTAAAGCAGCGACGTCTGGCGATGATGCCCGAGAAGGTTTGACGGCGGTGGTATCGGTCAAAGTCCCTGATCCTAAGTTTTCCAGCCAAACCAAAGACAAACTGGTGTCATCGGAAGTGAAATCGGCGGTTGAGTCGGCGATGAGCAGCCACTTGTCTGACTTTTTAATTGAACATCCAGCCGATGCCAAAGTGGTGTGCTCCAAGATTATTGATGCCGCACGTGCACGTGATGCAGCGCGTAAAGCGCGTGAAATGACACGTCGTAAAGGGGCACTGGACTTAGCTGGCTTGCCTGGTAAATTGGCCGACTGCCAAGAAAAAGATCCTGCCCTGTCTGAGCTCTACATTGTGGAGGGTGACTCAGCCGGTGGCTCTGCGAAACAAGGGCGTAATCGCAAAAACCAAGCGATATTGCCGCTTAAAGGTAAGATCTTAAACGTGGAAAAAGCCCGTTTTGATAAGATGTTATCGTCGCAAGAAGTGGCGACTCTGATCACCGCCATGGGCTGTGGGATTGGTCGCGAAGAGTACAACCCCGATAAGCTACGCTACCACAGCATCATTATCATGACGGATGCTGACGTTGATGGCTCGCACATTCGTACCTTGTTATTAACCTTCTTCTATCGCCAAATGCCTGAGTTGATTGAGCGTGGTTATATTTATATCGCTCAGCCACCTCTTTATAAAGTGAAGAAGGGTAAGCAAGAGCAGTACATCAAAGACGATGAAGCGATGGAGCAATATCAGGTCGCGCTGGCACTGGAAAATGCCTCATTATTTGTGAACCCTGATGCGCCAGCGATGCACGGTGAATCGCTTGAAAAGCTGGTCAAAGAGTACAATGGTGTGCTTAAACTGATTCAGCGTATGAAGCGTCGTTATCCCGCGGCATTGCTGAATGAGCTACTGTACCAACCGCGTTTAGCGGTCGAGGAACTTCGTGACGAATGGGCCGCGAAGAAGTGGGTTGAGAACATTGTCGACATCCTTAATCGCAAATCGACCGGTGAAAGCCACTATCAAGCGTCTTGTCGCTTTGATGAAGAGCACCAAGTTTGGGTGCCTGAGCTGGTGGTGCGAACCCATGGCGTTGATTATAAGTACCAGGTCAGCTATGACTTCCTGAATTCGAAAGAATATGGGCGCATTGCGAGCTTATCGGAAACACTCGATCAGCTACTTGACGAGGGGGCTTACGTGAAGCGTGGGGAACGGACCCAAAAAGTGGAGACCTTTGAGCAGGCGCTAAACTGGCTGGTTAAAGAATCCATGCGTGGTGTCTCGCGTCAGCGTTATAAAGGTTTGGGCGAGATGAACCCTGATCAACTTTGGGAGACCACCATGGACCCTGAAGGGCGCCGTATGATGCAGGTGACTATCCACGATGCGGTTGCGGCCGATGAGCTGTTTACCACCTTGATGGGGGATCAAGTTGAGCCTCGTCGGGCCTTCATTGAAAACAACGCGCTGAAAGTGGAAAACCTCGACGTTTAATTGATAAATCGATTTTTATCAACAACTAAGGCCAGCATTGCTGGCCTTTTTCATGTCTATTTGCGAGGCAAATCGCAATACATAACTGTTTATATATACAGTTATTTTTGGCACGAGTAATCTCGTCATTCTCTTAACAGCAGAGTGATAGGAAGCCTTATGTCTATAAAAACGCGTGCTAACCTCCAACTGGTTTATGTTTCTGATATTGAGCGTTCTGTGGGATTCTACCAACAACTCTTTCAGTGCGAGCCGGTATTTACCAGCCCCAGATATGTAGCCTTTTCAGCGTCTGAACAGGCCGATGCCTTGTTTGCATTGTGGACAGGCGGCGAGCAGCCCTCACCATCAATCACCCGACTGAGTGAAATTGGCATTATGGTACCCACCAATGATGACGTTGATGCGGTTTTTGACCAATGGTCGAACAACCTAACCATCGATGTGGTGCAGGCTCCTCATGATGATGTGTTTGGTCGAACCTTCGTGATTCAAGATCCTGATGGACATCTTGTACGCGTAGCACCGATCGATTAGTGCGCCACTTACGAAACAAAAAATTTCACGAACAGCCATTGAAATCGACTTACGCAACCCTATATAGAGTAGTGAGGCGATGCCATTGGGTCGCCGGGGGCTTGTCCGAAACGGAAAGCCGTTAGTTGAATTTTATTGCTTCATAGGAAGGGTAAGATTATGCGTAACTTTGATTTCTCTCCACTCTATCGTACTGCGATTGGCTTTGACCGTTTGTTCGACTTGGTCGAGAATAGTAACACTAATAATGCGGGTGGGTTCCCTCCTTACAACATTGAGCAAAGTAAGGAGAACCAGTACCGGATTACGATGGCTGTTGCTGGATTCGGGCAAGATGAAGTCGATATCACTCAGCAAAAAAATAGCCTGACGGTCGCCGGCAAAAAAGCCGAACGAAACCAGAACACTAAGTTCTTATACCAGGGCATTGCTGAACGAGACTTCGAACGCAAGTTCCACCTCGACGATCATATTAAAGTGATGGGGGCGGAAATGGAAAACGGCATGCTGCATATTGATCTGGTTCGTGAGGTGCCTGAAGAAGAAAAACCTCGCCGTATCGAAATAGGCGGTAACCGCATGCTGGAAAACGCAGAATAAGCGCGGCAGAGACATGAAGGTTTAGCGGCGCAGCTACTCCAAGCAATTAGTTAATCGTAACGAAGAGGGCAGCTAACGCTGCCCTTCATTTATGCATGTTGGTTGCTTTCAGTCTGCTTATCGTTGCAGTTATCTGGCTTGTCGATGATAACGATGGATGACAAGCCAGATTTTTACGTTGGTTCGAACTAGGCCTGAGCCAATGTTTCACGTGAAACAGTAAAGAATGAGCTCGGTAAGTGTTCCACGTGAAACAGTGTTAGCCCTCTTGGTAGGCACGGATGACTTCTTCGCCAATAATCTCTATGCCTCGTTGCATGGTAGCGTCGTCTTGGACGTAGTTCATGCGAATACATTGTCTCGCATGAGGCCAATCCTCGCTTTCCACACCAATAAAGAAATATTCGCCTGGCACCACCAGTACACCACGGGCTTTTAGTCGCTGGTACAGTGTTTGGGTAGAAATGGGTAAGTCTTCAAACCACAGCCACAAAAAGATGGCCCCCTCGGGTTTATGCACGCGAACACGCTCATCATTAATAGTGTCCAACACCATACGAAGTGTGCGCTGTGATTTTTGTTGGTAGAAGGGGCGAACGACCTCTTTGCTTAATCGCAACAAGTCACCTCGTTCAATCATCGCCAGCGCCATTGCCGGTCCGACACTGTTTGGCGATAGGCTAACGATGCCGTTGATATTTGACATGGCTTGGATGACATCTTCGTTGGCGATCACGATCCCGCAACGCACCCCGGGTAACCCTAGCTTGCTGAGGCTAGAGCAAAGAATAGTATTGTCGTTCCAAAACGGGGCAACATCTTCAAAGATAATATCAGGGAACGGCGTACCGTAGGCGTTATCGATAATCAATGGAATGTTATGCTCGCGCGCGAGTTTATCAAGCTGCTGGATCTCGCTATCAGTGAGCACATTACCGGTTGGGTTGGTCGGCCGAGAGGCACAGATAGCACCAATGCTGTCATCAATGGTTAAGCGACTAAAGTCGACATGATATTTAAATTGGCGGTTATCCAATAATTCAATGTCAGGTTGATAGCTAACAAAGATATCGTCGCTGATCCCTGCATCGCCATAGCCAATATATTCAGGCGCCAAGGGGAGTAAAATCTTTTTATGGCTGCCGTCTGAATAACGTCCCGCTAAAAGGTTAAACAGATAAAAGAACGCACTTTGACTACCGTTGGTGAGCATGATGTTTTTACTGGAAAGCTGCCACCCATAGGTCTTATTGAGAAGCTCGGCGAGGGCATTTAGTAATGCCGACTTACCTTGTGGGCCGTCATAGTTGGCCATGGCATGGACGAGGCTACCATCATCCAGCATCGATTGGCTCAGTGTTTTGAAGTAATCGAGCATTTCCGGTATCGCAGCGGGGTTACCGCCACCGAGCATAATCGCATCTGGATTACGTAAGCCATCATTCAAATCGTCCATTAACTGGGTGATACCCGAGTGGTTAGCGAGTTTCTCGCCAAAGTGAGTGACTTCCATGATTACTGCCTTCAAATATTTATGTCATTGTTTTGGTTAAGCTGCCATCAACATACAACAATCTATTGTCTAAAAGAAAGTCTGATAAGTTTGTTATCTCTTCGTCACTAATTGGCATGGTTGACGGGGGTCGTTACGTTATCGGTACACTCTCGGGATAAAAGTCGCTGAAAGGGATAAAAAGCCGCGTGTTTCACGTGAAACCAACTCGTTTTAGGCCGACAAACAGGGGGATTAGCATCATTGAGGTTAAGAACCAATGAGGAGGGTGTGAGTTGGTCGCTAAGAAGATGAGAGTGAGTAGCGAAGAGGGACGTGGGCGTTTAAATAGCTAAAAAAAGCCCCGCGCAATGGCGGGGCTGAGTCGTGTATTGCTGATAATTACTTCTGTAGAACAGAGATATCTGCCACGTTGAGGAACTGCTCGCGGATAAGGTGAAGCATCGCTAAACGGTTGGCTTTAAGTGCAGGATCATCTGCCATGACCATCACATTATCAAAGAAGGTATCAACCGGCGTGCGCAATTGCGCCAGTTCGGTCAACGCGCCTTGATAATCGCTGTCAGCAAACAAAGGCTTAACCGCAGCGACTTTTTCTGCCACTACATCCGCCAGTGCTTTTTCAGCGTCTTCTTGTAGTAAGCTGCTATCGACTGTGCTGGGCAGCTCGCCGTCGTACTTCGCAAGGATATTGCCAACACGTTTGTTGGCGGCGGCCAAGGCTTCTGCTTCGTCCAAGCTACGGAAATGAGAAACGGCTTTCACACGGCTATCGAAATCGGCAGGCTTGGTTGGACGGCGCGCTAATACCGCTTGGATAATATCGACGCTATAGCCCATATCTTGATACCAGCTGCGGAAACGACCTAGCATAAAGTCTAAGACCTCGGTCTCTACTTCTTTATGGGTGAGGCGATCATCGTACTGAGCTTTGGCATCACGGATGAGGTCGACAAGATCAAGCTGATAGCCGTTCTCGACGATAATACGTAGAACGCCTAACGCGGCCCGACGAAGAGCGAAGGGGTCGCTCCCTTTCGGTGCTTGACCAATACCAAAGATGCCCACGATGGTATCCATTTTGTCAGCCATCGCGAGTGCTGAGGAGACCGGCGTGGTAGGTAGCTTATCACCGGCAAAGCGCGGCCAGTATTGCTCATTCAGTGCCAGTGCTACGGCTTCAGGCTCGCCATCATGACGCGCATAGTGCATGCCCATCACGCCTTGGGTTTCGGTGAACTCAAACACCATAGAAGTCATGAGATCACACTTAGCCAGCTGGCCCGCGCGCTCAGTGTGTGCCTTATCGGCACCGATACGCTCTGCAATCTGTCCTGCAAGTGCAGTAATGCGGTCGGTTTTATCTTTGATGGTACCTAATTGTTTTTGGAATACCGCGCTATCAAGCTCTGGCAGGCGATCAATCAATGGGCGCTTGCGATCAGTATCAAAGAAGAACTCCGCATCCGCGAGGCGAGGACGTACGACTTTTTCGTTCCCTGAGATAACCTGCGTCGGATCTTTCGATTCGATGTTGGATACGAAGATGAACTTGGGCAGTAGCTCGCCGTTAGCGTCATAAACCGGGAAGTACTTTTGGTCGCCTTTCATGGTGTACACCAGCGCTTCTGATGGCACCTTAAGGAACTTGTCCTCAAAAGAGGCAGTCAGTACCACTGGCCATTCCACCAAAGAGGTGACTTCTTCAACCAAGTCGTCATCAAGCTCAGCAATTCCACCAACCGCGTCAGCCGCTGCTTTGGCATCTTTAATAATCAATGCTTTACGCTTTTCATAATCGGCCATGACCTTACCTTCAAGCTCGAGGCGCTCTGGGTATTGGTCAGCATGATCCAGCGTTAAGCTCGATTCACCCATAAAGCGGTGACCTCGGATCACGCGATCGGATGCCACGCCAAGGATAGTGCCTTCAATCAAGGTGTCCCCATACAGCATCACCAAGGTTTTCACAGGGCGGATAAACTGGGTGTCTTTGTCACCCCAGCGCATGGGTTTAGGAATAGGCAGTTTGCTTAGGGCGTTATCGGCCAGTACCGGCAGTAAGGCGTCAATAGCTTGGCCAGGTACGTGTTGACGATACAGCAACCACTCACCTTTATCGGTTTTTAGGCGCTCGGCCTCGCTCACGTCAATCCCATTACCGCGTGCCCAACCCATGGCGGCTTTGGTGGGATTTCCGTCTGCGTCAAAGGCGGCTTTTACTGCAGGTCCACGTTTCTCAACCACTTTATCTGGCTGGCGATCGCTTAATGCAGCCACTTTAACTGCTAAGCGACGCGGGGACGCGTACCAAGTGACACCTTGGTGGCTCAGATCAGCGTCTTTCAATTGTGCGTCGAATTGGCTGGCAAAAGCTTCAGCCAAGGTACGCAGGGCTGTTGGTGGTAGCTCTTCAGTGCCGAGCTCAATCAGGAAATTTTGCGTTGCCATGATGCTCCCTTATTTGCTGTGTCGGCACATCGGGAAGCCTAACGCTTCGCGAGATGCGTAGTAGGCTTCGGCGACACGTTTAGTCAGTGTGCGAATGCGCAGAATATAGCGTTGACGTTCAGTCACTGAAATGGCTTTGCGCGCATCCAGTAGGTTGAACGCATGACCGGCTTTTAGGATCTGTTCGTAAGCAGGCAAAGGGAGCGGCTGCTCGAGATCCAGTAGCTTGGTACTTTCGGCTTCGCACTGATCAAAGTAGCGGAACAGAAAATCAACATCAGCGTGTTCAAAGTTATAGGTCGATTGCTCCACTTCGTTTTGGTGGAAAATATCGCCGTAGGTGACTTTGCCAAATGGGCCATCGGTCCAAACCAGATCATACACAGAATCGACTTCTTGAATGTACATCGCCAGACGTTCTATACCGTAGGTAATCTCACCCGTGACGGGTTTACATTCCAGGCCGCCTACTTGTTGGAAGTAGGTAAACTGGGTGATCTCCATCCCGTTCAGCCAGACTTCCCAACCTAGGCCCCAAGCGCCCAGCGTGGGGTTTTCCCAGTTATCTTCGACAAAGCGAATATCGTGAACTTCGGGATCTATACCTAACACACGCAGAGAGCCTAGATAGAGCTCCTGAATATTGTCGGGTGATGGTTTGAGAATGGTTTGAAATTGATAATAGTGCTGCAAACGGTTTGGGTTCTCACCATAACGACCATCGGTTGGACGACGAGAAGGTTGAACGTAAGCCGCTGCGATCGGTTCTGGTCCAAGGGCACGCAAGCATGTCATCGGGTGGGAGGTTCCCGCCCCCACTTCCATGTCTAGCGGCTGAACAATGGTACAGCCTTGCTGGGCCCAATAATCCTGCAGCGCGAGGATCATACCCTGAAAGGTTTTGATATCGAATTTATGCATTGTCAGGTTCGCGCGAGTTGATGAATGGAGAAAATAGCTGGCAATTATAACTCGCAGCGCGCTCAAGCAGTAGGGGGCTGGCGGATTTTTGTGCGTCTTTAACCGAGTTATCGACACAGCGGTAATGTGGATGAATAGACGTTGCCAAATGATTGTTCAAATCGTAAACTAGCGCCGTCTTGGGGAGTAGTCGACCACTGCACAGTCAGTGGGGCAATCATCAACATAGTTGAAGCAAAATCTTCATGGTGATTGCAAGCCTGCCATTAGGTGCTCTGGGCTTGACGAGACCAACGACAATCGCACGAACCGGGGTGGGGCGTGTGTGTTGTCGTGGTTGAATCATAATAAGCCCTGCCCCAGATGAGCAATGTCATGAGCGTTCTTGCTATTTCTATCTCCACCGTCACCTTGGCGGAAATCGGGGATAAAACCCAATTACTATCGCTGGCGTTAGCGACACGTTTTCGCAAACCCGCGGTGATTATTTTTGCCATTTTAGTGGCGACGTTAGTGAATCACGCCATTGCCGCCTGGCTCGGGGTGGTTGCGGCCGATATTCTGACCGATACTGTATTGCATACTATTTTGATCATCAGCTTTAGTGTGATGGCGGTATGGATGCTGATCCCAGATAAGCTTGAGGATGAAGGCATACAGGGAAAGAGTGCATTTTGGGCCAGTTTTACCGCCTTTTTTGTCGCTGAAATAGGGGATAAAACCCAATTGGCGACCACGGCACTGGGGGCACAGTTTAATGATGCACTGTGGATTGTGGTGATTGGTTCTACCATTGGGATGCTGTTAGCCAATGTTCCCGTGGTTTTAGCCGGGGATAAGATTCAGCGCCATGTGCCATTTGCGGTGGTACGCGCGCTTGCCGCGGCCATGTTTGCGGCATTGGCTGTACTCGATACCTGGTATCTACTGAGTTAACGCAGAACAATGATGAATTGGTATAAGGGTTGGCATTATGCCAGCCCTTTTTTGATCAAAAATTGAAACGGCACGGTCTCTGTTTGGGCAGCGACCAGGGTATGGTCCATAAAGCGACAAAAACTCGGAATATCTCGTGTCGTAGAGGGATCATCAGCGGTGATAAGCAAGGTCTGACCGTCATCCATATGGCGGATACGCTTACGTACCATCATTACAGGTTCAGGGCAGCGCAACCCTAAAGCATCAAGCTGATGATCAGCATGGTTAAAAAGCGTCGTCATGTCGGTGTCCTCAAAAAATGTCGACCTGATCATACTTACGAGTCAGAATTATTCAAATAGGGTTGTGATTGTAAAATTATTGTGTAAATTAATTAACAAGTCGTTAACGAATGGCGAGTGACATGAGAAAGG
>NZ_MUFH01000179.1:0-5852 GCF_001996115.1 Salinivibrio sp. MA427 | reverse complement strand
CCACTAGACGCTCTATCTCGCTCAGCACTTCTTGTTTTTTGCCCGCAATACGCTGGTCTGTGGTCAGGTTTTGTAACCAGTGCTCACTGGCTTGGATCCGACCATCTGCTTTTCCTCGCGCGCGACGCACCGACCAATGTGCACGCCAGCGGCTGCCATCATGGGCAAGAAAGTCGACTTCGGCATAACCTTCGCCTTTGCCTCGAGACAAAATACTCCGAACGTCATTGGCTTTAACTCGGGTTGCCGGGTCGCCCAAACCAATATCGGCATCGTGTTTTTTATTGGATTGAAAACGCGGGATCTTATCGTAGAGCGCCAAACAAATCGCATCCAAAAGCGTCGATTTTCCTGCGCCCGTTTTCCCCGTGATGGCAAACAAACCGCTATCACCGAGTGGGCCTTGGGAGAAGTCCAACGCAAACGGGTATTGGATACTGGCTAAATTCTCGCCACGCAATGCCAGAATTTTCATGATTTATTGGTCCTCGTCCTGTTCCAATTGCTCCAATAAGTGAGAAAACGTCGCCGATAACGCCTCATCCGGCTCACCTTGATATTTTTGTTGCCAGCCATGACGTAATACCTGAAACGGTTCTACGTCGGAAAGGTGTTGCTGGCGAAAGCCCGTATCTTGGGATGTCTCGCGATAATGCGGCGTAATCTTTGCCAGACGCACAGGTTTGTCCTCAAGCACGGCTAAAATCTTCTCGCGTAACATCGGCTGTGGTTTATCTAACAGCACAGGCACATCGAGTAAGGGTTGCTGAGCGAGCGGCAAATCTTGCGGCGCCAACGCTGCCAAGCTCGCTAACACAGTGTCAAGTGGCGCAGCTTTTTCTGGCACCCGCCAGAGATCCACGGCACGCGGGACAATGTGAGGCGTCACACTCTGCAGTTGGTTACCTTCTAATGTAACGGCCAACACTTGATGCCGATAATGGCGCTCTGACAGTGATAGGGGAAGCGGTGAGCCGCAATAACGAATCCGTGTTTGTTTGGCAACTTGCTGAGCTAAATGCAAATGCCCAAGCGCGACATAGGCCACATCGTCACTGAAAATATCAGCGGGCAGCGCATGCTGATTACCACCTAGAATACGCCGCTCTGACATCTCAGATAATTCACCACTGGCCATATATACATGCCCCATCGCGATCAATGCTTGCATCTGCGTGCACTTAGCGCGCGCCGATTGTTCGGTTTGCTGATAAACCTGTCGAACCCCTTCGATGAGACGATCATCCTCTTCTCCCAACCCTTCAGTACGCAAATCACCACTGCGTAAAAAAGGCACCGCGAGTATCCATGCTGCCGTCTCGCCACTGTTATCAGTGATCGGTACCATCATGCGCTCGGTGTCTAAACGCCCATCATTATCGCGGGCAATGGCACCAATTAAGTGTAAATCAAAGGCTTTTAGAAGCTCATGTGGGGCGTCGAGTTTGCTAGGTGAATCATGATTTCCCCCGGTGATCACCACATTTAAATGGGGCAACGCTTTTGCTATGTCGGCTAAAAAGCGATACAGCATCCGCCATGCGCTTGCCGGTGGATTCGCCGTATCAAACACATCACCGGCCACTAACAATGCATCGGCTTGCTCATCAATGAGACATTGCTTGAGCCAATCGAGAAAGACTTGATGTTCATATTGACGATCGTAACCGTGAAGCTGATGACCAAGGTGCCAGTCGGAGGTATGAATGATTTTTAACACAGCTGGGGTAATCCATTTTATTTGAGCGTTCGGCAAGTGCATCTCGCACAACACGCGAGTTGGGTTAAATTCTACGCTAATTGCAGCGACATTCGAGAGTGAATGCAATACCATGTTGCCTTTCTCACAACAGGATGGATAAAGCCTCGCCATGATTTGGTTTAAGAATTTACTCGTCTATCGTCTCACCCGTGATATTCCTCTCGATCCTGCTCAGTTGGAAAGCCAGCTGAAAGAATTCGATTTTACCCCGTGTGGCAGCCAAGACATGCAAAAATTTGGCTGGGATCATGCGTTGGGTAAACACGGCGATATGCTCACCCATATCAGCGGTAACAATATTCTGATCCGCGCTCGCAAAGAAGAAAAGCTCTTACCTGCCTCGGTCATTAAAGATGCCTTGGAAGAAAAAGTGGACGCTATGGAGCAAGCGCAGGGTCAACGCTTGAAAAAGCGCGAGAAAGACAGCTTAAAAGACGATGTGGTCATGGAGCTATTACCACGTGCGTTTACTCGCCAAAGCCAGATGTGTGCGCTGATTATGGCCGATAAAGGCTTGATCCTCGTTGATGCGGCAAGCATTAAAAAAGGGGAAGAGCTGCTCGCCATATTACGTAAATCGATTGGCAGTTTGCCCGTGGTGCCGGTTGAAACGGAAACACCAACCGAGCAAGCGATGACAGAATGGGTCAAGCAAGGCCAAGCCCCACAAGGCTTCCACCTCGGTGATGAGGCCGAGCTTAAAGCGCTACTCGAAGAAGGTGGGGTGATCAAATGTAAGCAGCAAGATCTCACCAGTGATGAAATCCAAGCGCACCTTGAGGCAGACAAACAAGTCACTAAGTTATCGATGGATTGGCAAGAGCAAGTTCACTTCGTTCTTGGCGACGACCTTAGCCTAAAGCGGCTCAAATTCTCAGAGGAAATCCGCGATCAAAACGCCGATATTGACCGCGAAGATGTCGCTGCTCGCCTTGATGCAGATTTATCACTCATGTGTGGTGAGCTCGACACCTTGCTCGATGGCATATTTACCGCGCTAGGCGGACTGAAAACCGACTAATCTTTTACCGTATTAACCCTTACAAAGATTAGGTAAATTCGGCTGGTAGTGTGGGCAATGTCACAGTAAAATGGCGCCCACACTCACCTTCAACGTGAAGGTGCCTGACTTACACTCAGACTCAAGCTTGGAATTATGTTGACGCCAGAATTACTCTCTCCCGCCGGTAGCCTAAAGAACATGCGCTACGCGTTTGCCTACGGGGCTGACGCTGTTTACGCCGGTCAACCACGCTATAGCCTGCGTGTGCGCAACAATGAATTTAACCACGACAACCTAAAAATTGGGATCGACGAAGCCCATGCGCAGGGAAAAAGATTCTACGTGGTTTGCAACATTCAGCCGCACAACGCAAAGCTTAAAACCTTTATTCGTGATCTTAAACCTATCATTGATATGGGTCCTGATGCGCTGATCATGTCGGATCCTGGCCTTATCATGATGGTCCGCGAACATTTTCCTGATATGCCGATTCATCTTTCCGTGCAAGCTAATGCGATTAACTGGGCCACGGTTAAGTTTTGGCAACAACAAGGCATTGAGCGTGTGATCTTATCGCGTGAATTATCACTGGAAGAGATCGAAGACATCCGCCAACACTGCCCTGAAATGGAGCTTGAGGTGTTTGTTCACGGTGCGCTCTGTATGGCGTATTCTGGTCGTTGTTTGCTATCAGGCTATATTAATAAGCGCGATCCAAACCAAGGTACCTGCACCAATGCTTGCCGCTGGGACTACAAAGTCCATCAAGGCAAAGAAGACGATGCTGGCCAGGTGGTACAAGTTCAAGAAGTGACTCCCACACTTGGTAAAGGCGAGCCGGTTGATGACGTAGTATTGCTCGAAGAAGGTGGACGTCCCGGTGAGTTAATGGCGGCATACGAAGATGAGCACGGCACCTACATCATGAACTCAAAAGACTTGCGCGCCATTCAGCACGTTGAACGGCTTACGCAAATGGGCGTTCATTCGCTCAAAATCGAAGGCCGTACTAAGTCGTTCTATTACTGCGCACGCACAGCACAGGTGTATCGCCAAGCCATTGATGATGCCGTGGCCGGTAAACCATTCGATGAGAGCCTGATGAATACCCTCGAGAACCTTGCACACCGAGGCTATACCGAAGGCTTTTTGCGCCGTCATACCCACGATAGCTATCAAAACTACGACTATGGTTACTCGATTTCTGAGCAGCAGCAATTTGTCGGCGAATTCACTGGCAAGCGTCGAGGCGATCTGGCCGAAGTGGAAGTGAAGAATAAATTTATGCTCGGTGACAGCATGGAGCTAATGACGCCACGCGGCAATGTGCATTTCACCTTAGAGGCGATGGAAAACCGCAAATCAGAAGCGATCGACGATGCCAAAGGCAGCGGCCATTTCGTGTTTATTCCCGTGCCCGCTGATATGGATCTAGAGTACGCGCTACTGATGCGTAACCTACAATCAGGCCAAGATACGCGTAACCCATCGGGTAAGTAATATGGCACTACTCATCACCGATAAATGCATAAACTGCGACATGTGTGAGCCCGAGTGTCCCAACGGGGCCATCTCGATGGGTTCCGAGATCTTTGAGATCGAGCCCGATTTATGCACCGAGTGTAAAGGCCATTACGACAAACCGACGTGCCAGTCGGTTTGCCCGATCTCCAAGTGCATTATCACCGATCCCGATAATGTCGAGACCGAGGATCAGCTCCTAGAAAAGTTTGTGGTCATCCAAGGCATGGCCTAAACCATTAAAAGCGCCGCAAGGCGCTTTTTTATGTCTGCATCATCTACAACGATTAGCTAACGCTAAGTGCTTAACAGTAATAGATGACAGTCTAATATGAAGGGGTTACGTTCAGGCACTCAGGCTCGCACATGTCGCAATTGGTACCCTAGGGGTTAACATAAGCAGCTATTTACTCAGGGCTTAAACGCAAAAAACCCCAGCTTTTCAGCTAGGGCTTCTAAGTAGTGGCGGAGTGGACGGGACTCGAACCCGCGACCCCCGGCGTGACAGGCCGGTATTCTAACCAACTGAACTACCACTCCGCACCAATTCTGTCTCATCAAAGTCTTACACTTAATTGCTTTGATGCTTAATTTGCTAACTAAAGCCCAATATTAAGCTCTAATTAGATTATCTTGTTTGATGCGATGAGGATTTTGAATCGAGACGCGCAGTGTATGCCAATACATGAGCATCGCAGATATCAAAAGCATCGAGCTATCAAMAAGATAAGCAATGAGAGCCTGGCGATGTCCTACTCTCACATGGGGAGACCCCACACTACCATCGGCGCTGCTTCGTTTCACTACTGAGTTCGGCATGGRRTCAGGTGGGTCCAAAGCGCTATGGTCGCCAAGCAAAATTTGRTGTGTCTTCACTTTTCAGTCAAAACACGTATCTAGAAAGCTGTTTCGTTCTCGCCACAATCAACTGGCTTTATTTTAAGTCCAACCCAAAACCTCTTGGGTGTTGTATGGTTAAGCCGCACGGGCAATTAGTACAGGTTAGCTCAACGCCTCACAGCGCTTACACACCCTGCCTATCAACGTTCTAGTCTAGAACAACCCTTTAGAGAGCTCGAAGCTCTAGGGATGNATCTAGAAAGCTGTTTCGTTCTCGCCACAATCAACTGGCTTTATTTTAAGTCCAACCCAAAACCTCTTGGGTGTTGTATGGTTAAGCCGCACGGGCAATTAGTACAGGTTAGCTCAACGCCTCACAGCGCTTACACACCCTGCCTATCAACGTTCTAGTCTAGAACAACCCTTTAGAGAGCTCGAAGCTCTAGGGATGACTCATCTCGGGGCCAGCTTCGCGCTTAGATGCTTTCAGCGCTTATCTGTGCCGAACTTAGCTACCGGGCAATGCGTCTGGCGACACAACCCGAACACCAGCGGTTCGTCCACTCCGGTCCTCTCGTACTAGGAGCAGCTCCCCTCAATCATCCAACGCCCACGGCAGATAGGGACCGAACTGTCTCACGACGTTCTAAACCCAGCTCGCGTACCACTTTAAATGGCGAACAGCCATACCCTTGGGACCGACTTCAGCCCCAGGATGTGATGAGC
>NZ_MUFH01000178.1:0-5423 GCF_001996115.1 Salinivibrio sp. MA427 | reverse complement strand
CACATAAATTAAGTACACGCGCTGCCGACTGTATACATAGACACCGGCGCTATAGAGTGCCATCAGCATGGCAAAACTCACAAATCCGCCCCATACCAAATGCAGCGATTTGGCGAAATGGTCATAGCGCCCATGATCCATCACCCATAGTGGCATGGTTGCCATGTCTCGTGACGTTACTTTGATCAAAAGCTGATTAGCATGCTCAGGGAGCAAGGTCACGGGCACTGAGGACGGCAAGGGCAAGCGGTTCAGTCTTTCTGGTGTAATATCGCCAGCTTTTACACGCGAGCGAATCTGTTCACCATCGAGGACGTGATAAGCGTCAAGATAATCAATTGAAGGGTTATCAGTGATCACATGTATCGGCCGCTCAGTGAGGCCCGTATAGTCAAAGCCGATGTTGATCCAGTACGTTTGGTAAGCTAATTTCCATGGAATGTGGGTTGGCTCTGATACCGACGTGAAAGGGGCATGTGCCATTACATAATCCAGTGATAGCTCGTTCGTCTCGTCAACAAAGTAACTATAGTTTACGTCAAGAAGAGGCTGCTCTTCGGTCGTACCCTCACTGAGATCAGCAATCCACACCCCGAACGTACTCAAGGCGAGTAATGCGAGCAATGTCGCCCCCCAGATCAGGGGTTGTCGTGATTGTAGTGCGTGCATCAAGCCACACTCCCTTAGCCAAAGACAAGCTCGTCATCATGCTATTTTTCTACGTAGCCGCGAGTCTCTTCTACACAGCCGCTAGTAGTTTTGTTTGAACGAGCACTAATAAACTTAGATAGCAATGGCTACTTTTTCAAACAGAGCACACCACGCATTCTCGTTTGCTCGCGATTTCAACGATATTCTCGTCAATCGATAACCGAGCACCGTAACAGCTTATGAACATTGGTATCGCGACAGAACATTTGTTCGTTTTGTATAACAGGCGTATACTGGTAAGCATTGCATTCATCGTGCCTTTAAACGCAACCTAAGGTACCGTTCAGTCGCGAGACCATCGAGCATGAGCATATCAACGCCCCCTGATCACTATCACGAAGACACCGACTTATTAACTGAAATCGCCATTTTGTACTATCAACAAAGCGCGACTCAGGAAGAAATTGCTCGCAAATATAAAATCAGCCGCCCCAAAGTAAGCCGTCTTTTACGTAAAGCACGTGAAGAAGGTATTGTGGAAATCACGGTCAAATTCCATCCCGTACACAGTGCCCAGCTCGAACAGCGATTGATGGCCAGGTTTAACCTTAAACGCGCCTTAATTTCACTCGACCAACCGAGCGCCGAAGAACAACGTACACAAGTCGCGACCTTGGTATCCTCTTATCTTGACGGTAACCTTAACGATGGCATGGTGGTTGCGGTGGGCCAAGGTCAAAATGTCGCAGCGGTCGCCGATCACCCGGGGGTTGTCTCGCATCGTCAAGCCCGGTTTGTTTGCGCAATAGGCGGCACACACCGCAGCGGTGACGCGTTTAATGCCGATCATATCTGTCGACGATTAGCCAAAAAGTTTGGGGGGAGCAGTGAAACCCTATACGCCCCAGCGTATGTGGATAATGAGTCGATTCAACAGGTGTTCGTGTCCCATCCGAATATCAGTGAAACCTTGAACCAGGCCAGAAAAGCAGAGTTTGCACTGGTCGGCATTGGCGATATGGATGAGAATAGTCATATGGTCAAATTGGGTTGCTTTACCGCACGCGAGTTTGTTGAAGCACGGGTGAATCATGGTATTGTCGGAGACATCGGCGGTTTTGATTTCTTCCGACTTGACGGACAACCCACGGATAACCTGATGCGTGGTCGTGTGGTTGGACTGGCGATGCCAGATTTGGCACGTATTCCGAGTGTTATTGCCATGGCGAGCGAGAGCCGCAAAGCCTTATCGATACTCGGTGCGCTGAGAACGGGCGTTATCGATGTACTCGCGACCAGTGCAAGCTGCGCAATGGCCCTGCTGAATATGTCGGAGCCTGCACCTGATGAAAGCGTGTTCACATTTCAACAGGATGAGTARATTCGTGACAAAAGAGTGAGACGTAACTCTCTTTATATCGCAATACAATTGACAAGTGGCGTAAAAAACTCAAAGATCGTCACATCATTTGCTCAGACGCGTTGCATCTGTTCATATTCAGATCAAGCGTTAGCACGTAACTCGGCGTCTGGGCCTACCACGTAAAGAAGGTGAGTGAAGATGAGCAACAAACTGGACCAACTCCGAGCCCTAACCACCGTTGTCGCAGACACAGGCGATATCGAAGCGATTAAAAAGTACCAACCGCAAGACGCAACCACCAACCCTTCGCTGATCCTGAAAGCCGCGCAAATCAAAGAGTATGCGCCATTGATTGATGAAGCGATTGCGTATGCGAAATCACACAGCAGTGATGCCGACCAACAAGTCGCCGATACCTGTGACCGCCTCGCAGTGAACATTGGTAAAGAGATTCTTAATGTCATTCCTGGTCGCATCTCCACAGAAGTCGATGCCCGTTTATCCTATGACACCGACGCAAGCGTTGCTAAAGCACGTAAACTGATCAGCATGTACAACGAAGCAGGGATCAGCAACGATCGTATCCTGATCAAACTGGCTTCAACCTGGGAAGGCATTCGTGCCGCTGAAATCCTGGAAAAAGAAGGGATCAATTGTAACCTGACGCTATTATTTTCGTTCGCACAAGCGCGTGCCTGCGCAGAAGCCGGCGCTTACCTGATTTCACCGTTTGTTGGCCGTATTATGGATTGGTACAAAGCCAAAGAAGGCCGTGATTTTGAGCCTGCAGAAGACCCAGGCGTGAAGTCCGTTACCACCATTTATAACTACTACAAAGCACACGGCTACGACACCGTTGTGATGGGCGCAAGCTTCCGCAATGCCGGTGAGATCCTAGAATTAGCCGGCTGTGACCGCCTCACGATCAGCCCACAATTGTTGCAAGAGCTAAGCGATGCTGAAGGCGATATTCCTGTGAAGCTAAAAGACACAGGCGCCACCGAGCAACGCCCAGCAGCAATGACCCATGCGGAATTCTTGTGGGAACACAACCAAGATCCGATGGCCATCGAAAAACTTGCTGAAGGCATCCGAAACTTCGCGGTCGATCAAGGTAAACTTGAAGACATGATTCGCGAACAACTGTGATCCAACCCAAAGCGTGATTTAACACAATAAAAGCGGTTTAGGCCGCTTTTATGATATCGTTTTCTCTTATTTCACCTGTTCAACCTGTAGGTAAACACATGGAACGCAAAATGTTAGCCAACGCCATCCGCGCCCTTGCGATGGACGGTGTTCAAAAAGCCAAATCTGGTCACCCAGGCGCCCCAATGGGCATGGCCGATATCGCCGAAGTATTGTGGCGTGACCACATGAATCACAACCCGCAAAACCCAGATTGGGCTAACCGTGATCGCTTTGTGCTCTCAAACGGCCACGGCTCAATGCTGATCTATTCATTGTTGCACCTGACTGGCTACGATCTTGCTATCGACGATCTGAAGCAGTTCCGTCAATTGCACTCGAATACCCCAGGCCACCCTGAATATGGCTATGCACCGGGTATTGAAACCACCACTGGCCCACTCGGCCAAGGGATTACCAACGCCGTCGGTATGGCCGTTGCTGAAAAAGCACTGGCAGCACAATTTAACCGTGACGGTCACAACATCGTCGATCACCACACCTACGCATTCTTAGGTGATGGCTGCTTGATGGAAGGCATCTCTCACGAATCGTGCTCACTGGCGGGCACGCTAGGTCTCGGTAAATTGATCGCATTCTGGGATGACAACGGCATCTCAATCGACGGTCACGTTGAGGGTTGGTTCTCTGACGACACCGCTAAGCGTTTTGAATCTTACGGTTGGCATGTGATCCCCGCTGTCGATGGCCACGATGCGGATGCGATTCAAGCTGCATTGAACGCTGCGAAAGCCGAAACCGGCAAACCGACGCTGATCTGCACCAAAACCACCATCGGTTATGGCTCGCCAAATAAATCAGGCAGCCACGATTGTCACGGCGCGCCGCTGGGTGATGACGAAGTACAAGCGGCACGTGAATTCCTAGGTTGGGAACACGCGCCTTTCGAGATCCCACAAGACATCTATGCACAGTGGGACGCCAAAGAAGCCGGCGCAGCTAAAGAAGCAGCTTGGAACGAGCAGTTTGCCGCATATCAAGCACAATACCCTGAGCTTGCCGCCGAGTTTACCCGTCGTATGAACGGTGAACTGCCAAACAACTGGGACAGCGAAACTCAAAAACTGATTGCGGATCTGCAAGCCAATCCAGCTAAGATCGCATCACGTAAAGCGTCGCAAAACGTCTTAGAAGCGTTCGGCAAACTGCTACCAGAACTGCTCGGTGGCTCAGCCGACTTGGCACCGTCTAACTTGACCATGTGGTCAGGCTCGAAAGCGATCACCGCAGACGACGCAAGCGGCAACTACCTGCACTATGGTGTGCGCGAGTTCGGGATGACCGCCATCATCAACGGTATTGCCCTGCACGGCGGGTTTGTTCCTTACGGGGCGACCTTCCTGATTTTCATGGAGTATGCACGTAATGCCATGCGCATGGCGGCACTGATGAAAACGCAGAACATTCAGGTTTACACCCACGACTCAATTGGCTTGGGTGAAGATGGCCCAACTCACCAGCCGGTCGAGCAAATGGCTAACCTGCGCCAAACGCCGAACATGAGCACCTGGCGCCCTTGTGACCAAGTCGAATCGGCAGTAGCGTGGAAAACCGCGGTAGAGCGTAAAGACGGCCCAAGTGCGCTGATCTTCTCGCGTCAAGGCCTGGCTCAGCAAGAGCGCGACGAGACCCAATTGGCGAACGTTGCCAAAGGCGGTTATATCCTCAAAGACTGTGCAGGCAAACCTGACCTGATCTTTATTGCGACTGGCTCTGAAGTAGAGCTGGCTGTTGAATCAGCTGCTCAGCTAAGCGAAGCAGGCAAACAAGTCCGTGTGGTCTCTATGCCAAGCACTGACTTATTCGATAAGCAAGATGCCGCTTATCGCGAGTCGGTATTGCCATCAGACGTCACTGCGCGCATTGCGATTGAAGCGGGTATTGCTGATTACTGGTACAAGTACGTAGGCTTGGACGGCCGCATCATCGGGATGACCACCTTCGGTGAATCAGCGCCCGCTGACGAGCTGTTCAAAATGTTCGGCTTCACGGTTGAAAACGTGGTTAACACTGCAGAAGAGCTGCTGTCTTAACAGCGCATCGATGACACGTTAATCCTGCATTACACGTTACTAAGGCCAGTCAGCGATGACTGGCCTTTTTTTGTCCAAATGAACATCATCGCTTTACAAGTGAACAGATTGCTGTACGGTGGTCACAGCTCTGGAACACGGAGCGTCAATGATTCATCAAGTAAAAG
>NZ_MUFH01000177.1:0-5424 GCF_001996115.1 Salinivibrio sp. MA427 | reverse complement strand
ATATAATATCATTGTCCGTGCCTGGGCGAAGGCAATCGGCCTGTGTAACAATCAAGCGATGGGGTTAGTGCATATCCCTGATAATAGCATTTACTACCTTCACGGTCGTCCTGAGAGCTCTGAGCGCGCTGAGCAGGAATATAAAGATATATTCTATCGACTAAGCTATTTAGCCAAAAAAAGAACCAAGCGTCGCAACGAGGGGTTTCGTTGCTTTGGCTCTAGCACCAAGTAAATCGTGCACAATCGTTTTTTATTGATGATATATATTTAAAATCCCGTCGGCCGTACTGTCATGGTGCGGCCTTACCTCATATCTCTAAGGCAATAAAATCATTGTCGACATCCTCCTGTGTAATACCAATATAACGAAGCGTGATGCCTTCTGAGGTATGGCGCAGCATTTTCATCACCCGACCAATATCTTTTGTGGCTTGRTACAGCATATAACCGCGTGTTTTTCGCATTGAGTGCGTCCCTAACGAGAGGTTGAGCTCTTGCCCGACCTGTTGAAAGGCGAGAGTAACAGCGCGCCGAGAGAGCGGTTTAGGCGGCAACTGCTTAATCTGCTGACAGCGGTGAGATTGAAACAGGTAGACGTGATCAGGATGGTCTGCCCGTATCTTTTCAATGCGCGCCAGTGTTTTGGGGTTGAGCTGGATATCAGCAATCTTACCTGTCTTACGCTCTTTGATTCGCAACCGGTCACCGTGGATATCGTCGAACCGAATAGCAAGCAGATCGGAGATACGTAACGCCAGGTTTAACCCGATATACCAGACGTCGGCCATTTGGCGATGATAACGAATACTCAATAGGTGGCCGATAAGCTGAACAGTCTCAGCATCTTTGATGGCTTGAACTTCTGACATGGCTTACTTCCTTTTTTCTTCACAGATGGAGGTTTTGAGAAGCACAGCACGACAGCGACAGCCAGACCCTTGTTGCGCCTGGGTTGGCTGCTTCCCGTTTTAACATAATGAGAAGCAGGGAAAGGTATCGCTGCCTGTGCATGTGTGACGTGTAAAAATGGCCTGCGAAGCCGCTACACGACTGGGATCCAGCCTCGCTCGGCGAAAGACACACAGTCTTCACCGACAACCACATGATCTAAAACGCGAACATCGATAAGGCCCAACGCCTTGATCAACTTGTCAGTAATATGACGGTCTGCCTGTGACGGCTCGGCAATCCCCGATGGATGGTTGTGCGCAAAGATAACGGCGGCTGCATTGTGACTCAGTGCCGCTTTCGCCACTTCGCGTGGATAGATAGACGCGGCATCGATGGTGCCAAAGAACAGGATATCGAACTGGATCAGCCGATGTTGGTTATCCAGCAACATCAACGCAAACACTTCACGATCGTACGCGCCGAGTTTGAGCTTTAAGTATTCCATCACGTTGTTCGGGCTCGTGAAGGTGCCTTCGCGTTTGTACTTTTGTGCCAGCGCTTCTGCCGCGTGCTCTAAGAGCTGGTTTAAATCAGATGGCTGATGGGCAGGGTAGTTGTCTGCAGGGGTAAACAGGGGAGTGTGTGATGTACGCATAGGGAGTCTCCTTTTAAGTGATTGATGTGGCTATGCGTATCGATGACATATATCTGAAATCAGGTTGGTTAGGAGAGTGGGTGCAAGAGGGGAGGGTGAAACCGGTAAATCTTTACGTGCGCGGAAATCTCATGAGTCCAATAACGGAGTAATATCATGAGATTAATTAAACTGAGCGAAGTAAAACACATGACAGGTCTTGGCCGCTCAACGATCTACAACCTGATGAAAGACGGCACCTTCCCAAAAAGCGTTCCCTTGGGAGGCCGAGCGGTTGCGTGGGTAGRAAGTGAAGTCGAAGAGTGGGTGATGGCAAGGATAGCGGAGAGGGATAGTGCGGCTGTTAACGGAGATCTATAATTTGCCCTTCATCATTGCTCATTCCCCAATTTTCTCATATTCTCTCACTCATCAAAGTTATCCATAAAACCGGTTAGAGCTAACAAGCTGAAATGAATGATCAAATTTTAACCTTGAAAGAGGTGGCTGCTTACCTAAAGTTGGCCGAAAAAACAGCATATAGATTAGCAAGCGAAGGAAAGCTTCCTGGTTTCAAAGTCGGCGGTTCATGGCGCTTCAAACGTGAAGACCTTGAAGCGTGGATAGAAGAGAATAAGAGCAAGCAATGACATTAATAAATCTCAAAGACTTAGAAGCGCACCTTTGGCATGCGGCCCACATCATTACGGGTCCTATTGACGCTTCAGACTACAAAACCTACATCTTCCCAATCCTATTCTTTAAGCGTATCTGTGATGTTTACGATGAAGAGTTCGAAGAGGCGATGGAGCAGGTGGGTGATGAAGAGCTTGCGAAAGGCGATATGTTTCACCGAATCCAAATTCCAGCTAACTGTCATTGGAAAGATGTGTTTGCAGAAACCAAAGACATCGGCCAAGCCCTGAAAGATTCATTCCGTGGTATTGAGCTAGAAAACCCACAGCTGCATGGCATTTTTGGTGATGCGAGCTGGACCAACAAAGAACGTCTATCAGACGAACTGTTATCGACACTACTCAACCATTTCAACAAGGTTAACCTTGGCGTATCGAGTGTGCGTAATGATGATATGGGTCGTGCTTACGAATACCTCATCAAGCGCTTTGCTGATAAAGCAAACAAGAAAGCAGGTGAGTTCTATACGCCACGTACCATTGTTCGTCTTATGGTTAATATTCTAGACCCACAAGCTAATGAAAGTGTTTATGACCCGGCTTGTGGTACAGGCGGTATGCTGCTTGAAACCATCCACCATGTTAAAGAAAGTGGCGGCGACCCACGTCTTCTTAAAATCAAAGGCCAAGAGAAGAACCTGACTACCGAAGCCATTGCTCGGATGAACTTGTTCCTACACGGACAAGAAGATTTTGAGATTGTTCGTGGTGATACGCTTCGTGATCCTAAATTCCTTAAAAATGATCAGTTAGAAACTTTTGATTGTGTAATCGCTAACCCACCGTTCAGCTTAAAAGAGTGGGGTTATGACTATTGGATAAGTGATCCGTACGGTCGTGCAAGCTTTGGTTTAGCGCCAAAAAACAACGGTGATTTCGCCTGGGTACAGCACATGTTTGCTTCATTGAATGATGAAGGGCGCATGGCGGTAGTGCTTCCACATGGTGTGCTTTTCCGTGGTGGTGCAGAAGGTAAAATCAGAACCAAGCTATTAAAAGAGAACCGTATCGTGGCGGTAATCGGCGTGGCTTCAAACTTGTTCTACGGTACAGGCATCCCTGCTTGTATTCTCGTATTGCGTAAAGCAAGACCAGAAGAGCATAAAGACCATGTTCTGATTGTGAATGCGGAAGAAATCTTCACTAAAGGCCGAGCGCAAAACACCTTATCAGAGCCTCAAGCTGATGAGATCTATGACATCTATCAGAAAATGCGCACCAAAGGGCCAAAAGCAGACGACATTGAGGGTGTTGCACGTTGGGTGCCACATAGCGAGATAGAAGAGAACGATTTCAACTTGAACATCGCTCGTTATGTACAAAAGCCGCTAGAAGAAGAAACCATTACCGTAGAAGAAGCGTTGAAAGATTTCCAGCAAAAATTAGCAGCCTTAGAGGCCGCTGAACAAGAGTTAGAAGCCTTGTTAATCAAAGAGGGCTTGAGCTATGAATAAAAACAAATTAGAAGACCTACTGTGGGGCGCTGCAGAGTTCCTGCGTGGCCAAATTGATGCGTCTGATTACAAGCAGTACGTATTCCCACTGCTGTTCTTTAAGCGTCTATCGGATGTATATCTAGAAGAGTATAACGAAGCACTCGAGCTGCACGAAGGTGATGCTGAATATGCCGCGATGTCGATGTATCACCGTTTCGATATTCCTGAAGAAGCTAGCTGGGAGAAAGTTCGCAATACMAGTAAAGACATTGGTGAAGCGATTCAAAATGCACTGCGTTTGATTGAAGCAAAGAACGAGCGCTTGCACGGTGTATTTGGTGATGCGCAGTGGACCAACAAAGAGCGTTTACCAGATCACTTGCTGTCAGACCTAATTCAGCATTTCAGTAAAATTCCACTAGGCATTAAGTCTGTTGCTCAAGATGACTTGGGTGAGGCGTACGAGTACTTGATCAAAAAGTTTGCGGATGACTCAGGGCATACCGCTGCCGAGTTCTATACCAATCGTACTGTTGTGCATTTAATGACCCGAATCATGAAGCTTAAACCGGGGGAAACTGCGTATGATCCCACCTGTGGTACGGGCGGTATGTTGCTCAATGCGGTGATGGATTTACGCTCGCAAAGACAAGAGTGGCGTGGTGTTCATTTGTATGGACAAGAAGTAAACCTGCTAACGTCTGCTATAGCACGTATGAACATGTTCCTGCACGACATTGAAGAGTTCGATGTTATGCGGGGTGATACCTTAGGTGATCCTAAGTTTATCGAGAACGATCAACTTAAACAGTTCGATGTTATCTTTGCTAACCCTCCGTATTCCATCAAAAAGTGGAACCGTGAAAAGTTTGCTGCTGACCCGTATGGACGCAATATGTACGGCGTGCCGCCGCAAGGTTGTGCTGATTACGGTTTCTATACCCATATCATCAAAAGCTTAAAATTGGATACTGGCCGTGCGGCTATGCTTTGGCCTCACGGTGTTCTGTTCCGTGACTCAGAGCAAGCGATCCGTAAACAAGTGATTGAATCTGACATCATTGAAGCGGTGATAGGGCTTGGCCCAAATTTGTTCTACAACTCGCCTATGGAATCGTGCGTGGTCGTACTTAATTGCAATAAACCAGTTGAGCGCAAAAATAAGATTCTGTTTATCAATGGTGTAGAGCATGTAACCCGCGAGCGAGCCCACAGTCGTTTATCGGATGCTGATTTAGATGTGCTTTGCGAAGCTTATTTCCAACCAGATAACCAATGCGATATTACTGCGCTGGTTGATTTAGACACTATCAGTGAAAACCAATACAACTTATCTATTCCGCTTTATGTGAAGGCCAAGAGTAGTGGGGAAGTACATGATATCGAACATGCTATTGAGTCATGGAAAATGAGCCGAGTACAACTTAAGAAGCAAACCAATAAACTATTTAATAGCCTCGCGAAGTTAGGTTACGAGGTAAAGAGCGATGACTGATAAGCAAACTATAAAATTCGGTGACATCTGTAAAGAAGTAAAGCTGACGACAAAAGATCCTATTGGTGACGGCTATGAGCGTTACATTGGTCTTGAACACTTAGATTCTGGTTCGCTAAAGGTAAAGCGTTGGGGAATGATAGCAGAAGATTCACCTAGCTTTACGCGTGTGTTTAAAAAAGGTCAGCTCTTGTTTGGTAAACGTCGTCCTTATCTCAAAAAGGCGGCTATTGCTGAGTTTGATGGAATTTGTTCAGGTGACATTATAGT
>NZ_MUFH01000176.1:0-8774 GCF_001996115.1 Salinivibrio sp. MA427 | reverse complement strand
ATATATAGCTTGGCGAGAAGTCACATTTTATTTAGATTAGATGGGAATAACGTGCCACACTAACTGGTCGGAGCTTGATGACGACATCACTTTATTGGTAACAAAATGCATCAAAGGATTGTTTTTATCTTGAATGCCCATACTATTTTCATCAATACAGCTTTCACCAATACAATTTTTACTAATACAACGTCCACCAATACAACTTCTACCAATACAACAAGCAAGCGCTGAACACTGGGTTTAAGCGACGGAGAGACATAATGAAACGCATAGGATTATTTCTTGCTACCAACTTTGCGGTACTGATTGTATTTAGCATTGTGCTAAATATTATTTATGCCGTGACTGGCATGCAGCCGGGGAGCTTGTCCGGACTGCTAGTGCTGGCGGCCGTCTTCGGTTTTGGTGGTTCGATCATTTCGCTACTGATGTCTAAATCGATGGCGCTTCGTTCTGTCGGCGCGCAAGTGATTGAGCATCCACGTAACGAAACCGAGCACTGGCTAATGAACACCGTGAGCCAACAAACACAACGTGCTGGGATTGGCATGCCAACGGTCGCGATTTATAACTCACCCGATATCAACGCCTTTGCCACCGGTGCTAAGCGTAACGATTCTGTCGTGGCGGTCTCGACCGGGTTAATGCAAAACATGACCCGCGATGAAGCCGAAGCGGTACTGGCGCATGAAATCAGTCACATCGCTAATGGTGACATGATCACCATGACCTTAATGCAAGGCGTCGTGAACACCTTCGTGATCTTTATTTCACGTGTGATCGCAGGGGCAGTCAGTGGCATGRATAGTGACGAAGAAGGCGAAGGCGGCGGCAACTGGATGATGTATTTCCTGATCTCTTCCGTGTTGGAAATCGTCTTTGGTATTCTGGCCAGCATCCTCACCATGTGGTTTAGCCGTCATCGTGAATTCCGTGCTGATGCCGGATCTGCGCAGCTGGTGGGCAAACAGAAAATGATTGCAGCACTTGAGCGCTTAAAAGTGAGCCAAGAGCCAAAGCTAGAAGGATCGATGATGGCGTTCGGTATCAACGGCAAGAAAACACTGAGCGAGTTGTTTATGACGCACCCGCCGCTAGAAAAACGCATTGATGCCTTGCGTCGTGGTGATCACTTATAACGGGCGCTTTTTCATGCTCGACCACAGCCAGCATCAAATCATGCTGGCGAATGATAAGTACCAAGTTTAAGCGGCCTGCGGGTCGCTTTTTGTTTGTGCACGACGCCATTTGATCACATCACTGGCTAACACAGCGCCAAGCACGATCAACGCCATCGCCGCCAGCGTGAGTATGCTAACCGTTTCACCAAAAACCGGTATGGCCATTAACGCGGCCACCACAGGCGTAAATGCCCCCATCGCGGCACTCATTTCAGCTCCTAACCGGCGAATGGCAAAGGCGTAGCTGTAGTTGGCAATAATCCCCACGCCCAAGCCTTGAGCAAAAATGTGATAGCCAAGTTCATTGAATGGCGCTTGGAGTAGGTTAAACGAAATAAGCCCACTCAATGCGCCCACTGGCAGCAGTAATACAGCCGATATCGCTAATACCGCACCGGCTTCCGCAGCACTTAATCCTGTCACGCGTACGCCAATGGTAAACCAGGCCCAACTGATACTGGCTGCGAGCAAAATCAGATGGCCTTGGGTGACAGGCCAAGGTGAAAAGAATAAGGAGTGCCATAAAAATGCGCCAATACCGAGCACAATCAGACTAATGCCTAATCGTCGTCCCATGGAGAGCGATTCGCCATAAACAGTCCAAGCAATGGTGGAAACAAACAGCGGCAAGATCCCAGGTATTAATGAGGCTCCGTCAGCCACAGGCGCAAACTGCATCCCCGTGGCAGCCAGCAGATAAAACGGTAATCCTGCGCCAAATGCAATCGCAAACAGATAACGTTTGGGGGTAGTGACAATATGGCGTACTCGATGACGACTCAACCAACCAAATAACAACGCGGCGGGTAAGAAGCGCAATAAGGCAATATCGCCACTGGTCAATACCGATTGGCTGGCCTGACGTAATGAAATAAATAAGCTTGCCCAGATGGTCACGGTCAAGCCCATGGCAAGCATGCCCAATAAACGTTGTGAAGGTGCAGGCATCATTAATCACTTCCTTGTCGATTCGTTATTTAAGTGTGACAGCGTCAAAGAAGAGATTGGTGGCAAAATAAAGGATGATTTGAGCCAGGATTAGCGATTATCATCTTTTTATGGCTATAAATTAATAAAAACCATCAAGGAGGCGGTTTGGACAATAAAGACAAAGCGATTCTTGCGTTATTGCAGGATGATGCGCGCCGTACTGTTGCCGAGATAGCCGATGCGGTTGGGCTCTCGTTTTCGCCGTGCGCAAGACGGATTAAAAAGCTTGAGGCTGATGGGATCATTGCCTCATACCAGGTCACACTCAACCGTCAGCGGATTGGGCTAAACATGACATTTTTTGTCAATGTCAGCCTGAGTAACCACCGAGAAGAGGCAATTGTTACCTTTGAGCATGCGCTAGTGGAAATGGATGAAGTGATTAACGGCCATGTGATATCGGGCACGTATGATTATTTACTGGAAGTAGTCAGTCGCGATCTGCCGCACTACGAAGCCTTTATGCGTCAGTTGCAAACGCTCGCCATGGTGAAAGACATCAATACCAATGTGGCGATCCGCGCGGTAAAACAAGGCGCAGCACTCAAGGTATAGCGCAGCGCTCAAGGCATAGCGCTGCGCCAGAATCACACGATGGAAAAACGGCGATAAACCGATAGTGCGTGATTAGCTAAGGTGCTGGTTGACCCAGTCGCTGAACGCATTTTGTGGCAAAGCACCATTTAAGACATCAACCCGTTCGCCGTTTTTAAACACCATCAGGGTCGGAATGCTACGAATGCGATATTGCGCCGCGAGGGCTTGTTGGGCCTCGGTATCAATTTTCACAAAACGGGCACGACCTGATTCCTGCTCTGCCACTGCTTCAAAAGCGGGTGCAAAGCTTTGACAGGGGCCGCACCAGGTAGCCCAGAAATCGACGACAACCGGCTTGTCGCTATTTAATAAAGCGGCAAAGTTATCTGTAGTGCCTTCGATAGGCTTGCCATCGAGCAGTGCCGATTGACACTTACCACAGTTAGGTGCGTCATTAATGCGCGCTTCAGGAATACGGTTGGTTGCTTGGCAGTGGGGGCAGCGCGAGGTAAGAGTTGTCATTGTGCGTCCTCGTTGAATGATTTACCCCTAATGTAAGCGCCTTTGTGTGATAGCCCAAGTCGAAATAATCAATCACTTAAATAGNGTCACCGGCTCGTTTTCTTTTGCCTTACTGCTTGCTAGCTAGCCTTGTTAAAGGCCATCAACCACGCCAAGGATTGCGCTGAGCATGTCTCGGCCAAATGCTTGGCTGCGCGCGGGTGACCAGCCAAAGTCAGGATCGGGATGATTGTTATGATCTTTAAACGGCATTTCGACCGTGTACGACAAACACTTAAAGCGCTCACCAATCCAATTTGAGCCAACGGTTAAGTTCGCTTTGCCTGGTGCATCTTTTTCATAGCCGTGCTCGTCTTGAAACTCCGGCGTCACGGTAAGCAGCGTACGCTTAAATCTGTCTTCCAAGTCCGCCATGCGCGCATCATAAGAGGGGATGCCCTCACAGCCGGCGACAAAGTTATATGGGATGGCCTCGTCACCGTGGATATCCAAACACATTTTTACCCCAGTTTGCTCCATACGGGCACGAACATGATACACCTCGGGACTGCGTTCAAGGGTGGGCGACTGCCACTCGCGGTTCAAGTTTGCGCCCACCGCATTAGTGCGTAGGTGGCCGCGCACACTGCCGTCGGGATTCATATTCGGCACCACATAAAAATCAGCTTTTTCTAGTAATGCCTGTGCAGTGGTATCGGTGTCGTCAAGCAATCGGTCGAGTAAACCTTCCATAAACCACTCCGCCATGCTTTCGCCGGGATGCTGGCGCGCAATCAGCCAAATGGGCGTTTTCGGTTGGGCAGACTCGCTTAAATCCGCGCGGATTTTCAACAAACTAATATCACGACCATCCAAGGTTTGTCCTAGCGTTTCGAGCTGGCACTGTGGATAGGTCTGCGCCTGATGAATGAGATCCAAATGGCGTTCATAGCTATAAGGCGCGAAGTAGGCAAAGTACATCGAACCATGTTGCGGCGTGACCTTAATCGTCAAGGTGTCGCCATCAAACTCGGTTGGCACGCGGAACCAGGTATCACGGTCATATGAGGCAACGGCTTGGTAATCTTTCCAGCCTTCAGGATAGGCCGACCCAGCGAGCTGTTGAATGTGGAGTGTATGAGCCTGATCCACGTCCGCTTCTAAGCGAAAATGGAACCACTGATAAAATTCAGATTGATTGTCATGATGAATGGCAAGCTGGATATTATTGATGTCGCTATCATTCAGAACGCGAATATTCCCGCTATCGAACTGACTAAAAATACGCATAGAGCATCCTTTTTCTGTTGAAGGGCCAGCTGTGTTTGCGCCGGAAGGATAAGCCTTATTATTATTTTCGCTTCGTCTGTTGCCTATTTGAGCAGACATTGGGCGTTTACAGGCTTATGCTGGTTAATCTCAGTGATTATCTTGCCGTGCCAAAGGTGAGCTGGCAAGGTGCTATCAAGATTCAAGCGAACTCGTCAGCCTTTTGAACACAAAAAAGGAGCCATTATGCAGCTTCACGATCAGGCGCTACTCAAATCTCAGGCCTTAATTAATGGCCAATGGGTTGATGCCAATCATCAAACCACACGTTCAGTCACTAATCCTGCTAACGGTGAGTGCTTGGCAACGGTGCCCAATATGGGGGCGGAGGAAACACGTCGTGCGATTGATGCTGCTGACGCCGCCTTGCCCGAGTGGCGATCACTTACCGCCAAAGCTCGAGCTGAGATCCTTTTTCGCTGGTATGAGCTCATGCTCGAGCATACCGAGGACTTAGCCGCGATCATGACCGCGGAGCAGGGCAAACCGCTGAAAGAATCTGCCGGTGAGATCCAATACGCCGCGTCGTTTTTGCAATGGTTTGCTGAAGAAGCCAAACGTGTGAATGGCGCAACTATTCCTGCCGAGCAGGCCGATAAACGCATCTCCGTGATCAAGCAGCCCATAGGTGTGACAGCAGCCATCACGCCTTGGAATTTCCCCGCCGCCATGATCACCCGTAAAGCAGCGGCCGCGCTTGCTGCCGGTTGTACCATGGTGGTCAAACCGGCCAGCGACACCCCTTTATCAGCGTTGGCGTTGGGTGAATTAGCGCAGCGTGCCGGCGTACCTGCTGGCGTGCTAAGCATTATCACCGGGACGGCGGGTCCGATTGCAGATACCTTATGTGCCGATGTACGTGTGCGTAAACTCTCCTTTACCGGCTCGACCGACATTGGCGCGCAGCTAATGGAAAAATGTGCGCCAAGCATTAAAAAGCTGTCGTTGGAGCTTGGCGGTAACGCCCCATTCATCGTCTTTGATGACGCCGATATTGATGCCGCCGTAGAAGGGGCGATTGCCGCTAAATTCCGTAACGCGGGACAAACATGCGTGTGCGTGAATCGTATTTACGTGCAATCGCGTATTTATGACGCATTTGCTGAAAAATTCACCCAGGCAGTGAGCCAATTACGCGTTGGGCAGGGTACTGACAGCAACGTTGACATTGGTCCGTTGATTAATCGTGGCGCCATCGACAAAGTGAAAGCACACTTGGACGATGCCCAGCAACACGGTGGCAAGATTTTATTGGGGGGTGACTGCCCCGATTTAGGCGACAACTTCACCCAACCGGCGGTGATTAAACACGCGACCTCGGCGATGCGGATTGCGAAAGAAGAGACCTTTGGTCCTGTCGCACCGCTGTTCGCTTTCGACGATGAAGCGGAAGCCATCGCCATGGCCAACGATACCGAATTTGGTTTAGCGTCGTATTTTTATGCCCGTGACATCAGCCGTGTACACCGCGTTGCCGAAGCGCTGGAATATGGCATGGTGGGGATTAATACCGGTTTGATCTCAACGGCGGTAGCACCGTTCGGAGGGGTCAAACAATCTGGGTTAGGACGCGAAGGATCGCAATGGGGCTTGGATGAATACCTCGAAATGAAGTACCTATGTTTGGCGCTGTAACCATGTGCTGGCATAACGACACACGGAAAGCGTGTACATCTGGTGTGGAAAATTACTGACACATCATCAACACGCCACCTGGGTTATAGCCGCGAGACTGGTGAGATTGTCGCCGTATTGGCGACGATCTCGTCACTTGGGTTGTTTTTTATCAGCTTAATGTATGAATATTTGTGATTCGGCACATCTGCTCTGTTGTTGCCTTTTCATCCGTGGTAAAACTTAAGAGATGCGTAAGACAAGTCCAACCGTTGCGTTCACGCAGCATGTTGGCGAACCAAACCAAGTGGAGATACAAGTTTGATCAATGTTTTTCTTGTAGATGATCACGAGCTGGTTCGCACAGGGATTCGACGTCTTTTAGAAGACGTTCGTGGCATAAAAGTGGTAGGGGAAGCCGACAGCGGTGAAGCCGCACTCAAGTGGTGCCGGCAAAATCACGCCGATATTGTCCTGATGGACATGAATATGCCAGGTATCGGCGGGTTGGAGGCCACACGTAAGTTGCTTCGCTACTCGCCAGACGCCAAAATTATTGTGCTCACAATTCACACTGAAAATCCGTTCCCAACCAAGGTGATGCAAGCCGGTGCGGCAGGGTATCTCACCAAGGGCGCAGGGGCTGATGAAGTAGTGAATGCGATCCGCATGGTGAACAGTGGCCAACGCTACATTTCACCTGATATTGCCCAGCAAATGGCGCTGAGTCAGTTTTCTACCTCTTCTGATAATCCTTTCAAAGAGCTGTCAGAGCGCGAACTGCAGATCATGTTAATGATCACCAAAGGGCAAAAAGTGACCGATATTTCAGAGCAGTTAAACCTCAGTCCAAAGACGGTGAACAGTTATCGCTATCGCTTATTTAGCAAGCTAGATATCAATGGTGATGTGGAGCTAACCCACCTTGCTATTCGTCACGGCATGTTAGATACCGAAAGCCTTTAAAGCGAAGTTAAGCAGTACGAGATCGCGCAGTGCCAAACACCTTTGATGCCAAGAGTTTTCTTAAAACCGTGCCTCACCAGCCAGGCGTTTATCGAATGATGAACGCCACCGGTGAGATCATCTATGTGGGTAAAGCGAAAGATCTCAGCAAGCGATTAGCCAGTTACTTCCGGCTTCAGGTGTCGAGTGAGAAAACCAAAGCACTCGTCCGTCACATTGCTGATGTGGAAGTCACCGTCACCCACACTGAAACCGAAGCGTTAATTCTTGAGCACAACCTGATCAAGCAGCATCGTCCAAAATACAACGTCTTGCTGCGTGATGATAAAACCTACCCGTACATTTACCTCAGTGGCCATGAGCACCCACGGCTGGCGATCCATCGTGGCGCGAAAAAGAAAAAGGGCGAATATTTTGGCCCGTTTCCCGATGCCAACGCGGTGCGTAAAAGCCTGCACTTATTGCAGAAAATCTTTCCTGTTCGCCAGTGTGAAGACTCGGTGTATGCCAACCGCAGCCGTCCGTGTTTAATGTATCAAATTGGCCGCTGTGCCGGGCCGTGTGTGTCTGGGCTGATCAGTGATGAAGAGTATGCCGAGCAAGTTAATTTTGCCCGCATGTTTTTACAAGGCAAAGATCGCGAAGTGATCGACAGCTTGGTCGCCAAGATGGAAACTGCCAGCCAACAGCTGCAGTTTGAAAAGGCCGCCGAGTACCGCGATCAAATTCAAGCGTTGCGGCGCGTGCAAGAGCAGCAATTTGTCTCGCAAGATAGTGACGATGATCTGGATGTGATTGGCTTTGCGGTCGAAAATGGTGTCGCCTGTATCCATGTGCTCTTTTTGCGCCAAGGCAAAGTGCTGGGTAGCCGCAGCCATTTCCCCAAGATGCCTGCCGAGACCGAGCCAGGTGAAGTGGTTTCAAGCTTTGTCAGCCAGTTTTATTTGGCGCAAGCGGAAGGGCGCACTATTCCAAGCCATATTCTGATTTCAGACGATATTGGCGATGATCTTGGCTGGCTATCGACGACCCTGAGTGAAATCGCCGGGCGCAACGTCCAGCTACAAAGTCGACCAAGGGGCGCTAGAGCGCGATTCTTAAAGTTGGCCAACACCAATGCGCGCACCGCCTTGACCAGTAAAATCAATCATCGGATGACCATCCAACACCGTTATCAGGCGCTACAACAAACTTTGGGCTTGGAGCCGGTTAAACGGATGGAGTGTTTTGATATTAGCCACACCATGGGCGAGAAAACGGTCGCCTCTTGTGTGGTGTTCAATCAAGATGGCCCCCTGAAAAAAGAGTACCGCCGTTATAATATTGAAGGGATCACCGGCGGTGATGATTATGCGGCGATGGCGCAAGTGCTGACGCGTCGGTATAGTAAGCAAGTTGAGCCGGAAAAAATCCCCGACATTATCGTGATTGACGGCGGCAAAGGGCAGCTTAACCGCGCCTGGGAAGTGCTTGAACCCCTAATCGCTGACTGGCCGATTAACCCGCTGATATTAGGTGTGGCAAAAGGCACCAGCCGTCGACCTGGGCTAGAAACCTTAATTAAGATCTCAGGCGAAGAATTTTCGCTGCCGTCCGACTCGCCAGCCTTGCACCTGATTCAACATATTCGTGACGAAAGCCACGACCATGCGA
>NZ_MUFH01000175.1:0-5464 GCF_001996115.1 Salinivibrio sp. MA427 | reverse complement strand
ATCTGACAGATCCTCTGTCATTACTGTCACTGTCCGGGCCGCGCCGGGCAGAGCTTGCTTTGAACGCAGTGGCAGCCCATCGCTTCCACAAACCTGTGCTACCCAAAAGTTGGTTTTTTGAGACGCAACAAGAAACGATCGCCGCACCCGAGTGGGGGCAGATTGTCGAACTCACGAGCCAAACCGGGGACAGGGCGCCATTTATTATTATAGAAAACGCCGGTTCAGCCTCGCTATGCATGCTCGCTCGCGAAGCCGATTTTGAACTGAGCGCAAATAAAACCATGGCGTTTTGTGGTGCGATTAAAGTAATGAACGACCGGCTATCGCAATCTAAACACCAAACTAATAGCCAAAAAGGTCGCTTTGCGTTAGTGGGCTGAGTGGCTTTCACTCAGCTCACGTTTTCTTTTATCCAACCTTTCCCCTGATTTGACGTCACTATTCCCACTTCTTTTTGCGCGATTAATGTTTCTGATACCAAACAGGTGCGTCTAAAACCTGTGATCTCACCCGCCATAACTCGCCTCTTAAGGCAAAGTGAATGCTTACACGTTATATTTTCTAACACATCATGCTAGACGTGGCGCGCCTTGATTAGGTCGTGTTTCCACCAGGAAACGTAGCCAGTCAGGGTTTGCCGAGATAGGATTCCTGAGGGAAACAATAATCATCGGGTGATTGATTCTTTACAGAAACACTGGGGTGGCGATTAATTCACCATTCAACGGAGATTGTTTCGCCTTGGGTCAACGGGGCGGGTCAGATTGATGTATAATCGGCGCCATTATGACAACCACGCCCAGAGGGTGTAGAGACTCAATGAAACACTATCTCGCTATAACCGCTCGAGGTCTCGAGCATTTGTTGGCTCAGGAGCTTGAACAGCTTGGTGCATCCAGCCTTAAGCAAGTCCATGCCGGTGTAAAATTTAAAGCCGACGATTCCACGCTTTATCAATGTTGTTTGTGGAGTCGGGTTGCATCCCGTTTTGTGCTGGTGCTGGGTGAGTTCGCGGTTCGCGATGATATGGATTTATACCTTGGCGCTACGGCGATTAATTGGCCGGATCATTTCCATTCCAGCCAGCGGATAGCGGTTGACTTTAACGGTACTAACCAAGAGATTCGCAATAGCCAATATGGTGCCCTAAAAGTCAAAGATGCGATTGTCGATAAATTTGAAAAAGCCAATCTGCCACGGCCAAGTATTGATCGTGAGCAACCAGACTTACGCATTCATATGCGCTTGTCGAAAGATAAAGGTGTGCTCGGTATTGATATGGTTGGCAGTGGTTTGCACCAACGAGGATATCGTACTCAGGCAGGGGCGGCTCCTTTACGCGAAACCCATGCAGCAGCGTTAGTGTTACGCAGTGGGTGGCAAAGCGGGCAACCTATGATGGATATCATGTGTGGTTCCGGAACGCTTCTGATTGAAGGGGCGATGATTGCCGCGAATGTCGCTCCTGGGCTTAAGCGCAAACGTTGGGGCTTTGAATCACTGCTTGGTTTTGATGACGAGGCTTTTAAAACGATCAAAGCAGAGGCGAGCGTTAAAGCTAAACGCGGGGTGAGCCAATGCCAAACGCGTTTTTATGGGACAGACAATGATGCACGTATGATTGAGACGGCCCGGGC
This sequence comes from Salinivibrio sp. MA427, assembly GCF_001996115.1. NCBI lineage: Bacteria > Pseudomonadati > Pseudomonadota > Gammaproteobacteria > Vibrionales > Vibrionaceae > Salinivibrio > Salinivibrio sp. MA427. The sequence continues at coordinate 3,824 of NZ_MUFH01000175.1, read as the reverse complement.
AAACGCCCGACGCGCGGGTGTCGCAGAATTGATCGAATTTAATGTCGCAGATGCCACTGAGGTGGTCCCGCCAGAAGACTTCACCGGAGGGCATATTATCTCAAACCCCCCTTACGGTGAGCGTTTAGGCACGACGCCTGGACTGATTGCGTTGTACACGCAGCTAGGTGACCATCTTAAGCTCGCGTTTGCAGGTAACACTGTCTCTTTATATTCCGGCTCGGACGAGCTGCTTAGTTGTCTGCGGATGCGTGCCGATGACAAGTTTGCACTGCGCAATGGCGCCCTTGATTGTGTAATGAAAACGTATGCCATTACCGCACGTGGCCTGAAAGAGGCAGGAGATGCAGCCCCGACGGTTGACGTTGCTCCTGACTTTGCTAATCGGCTCCGTAAAAACATGACAAAATTGGATAAATGGGCGAAAAAAGAGGCCATCGAGTGTTATCGACTCTATGATGCTGACCTGCCGGATTACAAAGCCGCGATTGATCGCTATCGCGACTTTTTAGTGATCCAAGAATATGCGGCACCTAAGACGATCGCCCCAGAAAAGGCACGTCGGCGATTGCTGGATATGGTGCGTGCTGCCATTGCTGTCACAGGTGTTGATGCGAATAAAGTTGTGCTCAAAACGCGTGAGAAGCAAAAAGGGAATAATCAATACCAAAAGCTGTCAGGTGCCGCGCATACTATGACCGTACAGGAATACGGTGTAACACTTGAGGTTAATCTTTATGACTACCTCGATACCGGCTTGTTTCTCGATCATCGCTACACGCGTCGACTAATTGGCGAGAAAGCGGCTGGAAAAGATGTACTTAACCTGTTTGCTTATACGGGAAGTGCATCGGTACATGCAGCGGTCGGTGGTGCACGGTCAACGACCACCGTGGATATGTCGAAAACGTATCTTGCGTGGGCTGAGCGCAATATGAAGCTTAACGGAATGGTCGGGCGTCAGCATCAGTTTGAACAGGCCGACTGCTTGCAGTGGATAGAGCAATCGGACCAACAATTTGATCTTATTTTTGTTGATCCACCGACTTTCTCTAACTCGAAGCGGATGCAGACAACCTTTGACGTGCAACGCGATCACATCGATTTACTATTGGCTCTCAAAGCACGGTTGCGCCCTGGGGGCGAAATTATTTTCTCTAATAACAAACGCCATTTTAAGATGGATCTTGAGCGATTGGCCGATGCCGGACTTAATGCAGAAAATATGAGTAAGCGTTCGATCCCAGAAGACTTTGCACGCAATCCCCATATTCACAATTGTTGGATTATTCAGCATCAGGACGTGGTTGCATGACACTCGTGTTATTCAGTACCGAAGGCTGTCATCTGTGTGAGCAAGCCTGGTCACTTTATCAATCACTCGGTTATCAAACGCCACTTGCAACCCAAGATATTGCCTTTGACGATACGCTCTTTGAGCGTTACGGCGTCACTATTCCGGTGATTGCAATTCGCAATCAAGCAGGAGAGGTGAGCGCAGAGTTAGGCTGGCCGTTTGATCACATACAACTACAAGCTTGGTTATCGCAAAATGGCATTAATTAAAATTACCGCTGCGCAGTTAGCGTATGGCGACAATCCATTGTTAGACAAAACAGACTTCATTCTCCAGCCCGGAGAGCGTGTTTGTTTGGTTGGACGTAATGGCGCAGGCAAGTCTACGTTGATGAAGGTCATCGACGGACAAGTGCAACTTGATGATGGCACTATTCAAAGTCAATCCGAGCTTAAAGTCTCACGACTGGAGCAAGATCCACCTCGAGATAGCCCAGGCTCCGTGTTTGACTATGTCGCGGAAGGGCTTGCCGATGCAGGCGATAAGCTCAAGCAATACCATCAACTGATCGCAACGATCGAAACCGATCCTAGCGATCGAAACATCGCCGAGCTGGCAAAGGTACAAGAAGCGCTAGATCATGCCGATGCGTGGCGCTTTGATAACCAAATTATGGTGGTTCTTGGCGCCCTTGGGCTGGATGGTAATACCGCGCTCAATGCGTTGTCAGGTGGCTGGCAGCGCAAGGCAGCATTAGCCCGGGCACTGGTTTGCGAGCCCGATGTATTGCTCCTCGACGAGCCGACTAACCATCTTGATGTATCGACCATTCTGTGGTTAGAGCAATTTTTGAAAGACTTTCGGGGCGCGATCGTATTTATCTCACACGATCGTTCGTTCATCGGCGCCATGGCAACACGCATTGTCGACTTAGATCGCGGTAAGCTGACATCCTGGCCGGGGAATTATCAAGCCTACCTTGATGGTAAAGAAGAGGCACTACGGGTTGAAGCTGAGCAAAACGCTGAGTTTGATAAAAAACTGGCCCAAGAAGAATCATGGATTCGTCAAGGTATTAAAGCACGTCGTACTCGTAATGAGGGAAGGGTGCGAGAACTGAAAGCGTTACGTCAAGAGCGCGCTAACCGCGTAGAGTTACAAGGTAACGCCAACTTGCAACTGGATGATGCAACGCGTTCAGGAAAAATTGTTTTTGAAGCTGAAAACGTGACATTCACTTATCAAGATGAACCGTTAATTAAACCGCTGAGCTTTACGGTGATGCGTGGTGATCGCATCGCGCTAATCGGCCCCAACGGATGCGGAAAAAGCACACTGCTAAAACTGATGCTAGAGACGCTGACGCCCGACAGTGGCTCTTTACATGTTGGCACCAAGCTGGATGTGGCCTACTTTGACCAATACCGCGAAAAACTCGATCCGGAAAAGACCGTGATTGATAACTTGGCGGGAGGAAAAACAGAAGTTGAAGTCGGTGGGCGTAAGCGCCACGTGATGGGGTACCTGCAAGATTTCTTGTTCCATCCACGACGTGCACAAACCCCGGTAAAAGCCCTATCGGGAGGAGAGAAAAATCGCTTACTGTTAGCCAAACTGTTCCTCAAGCCTGCGAATCTCTTAGTGCTTGATGAGCCAACAAACGATTTGGACATTGAGACGTTAGAGCTGCTGGAAGACTTACTCTCTCAGTTCCAAGGAACCTTGTTGTTAGTCAGTCACGATCGACAGTTTGTTGATAATACGGTGACCCACAGTTGGATATTTGAAGGGGACGGCACGATCAATAAGTTTGTGGGTGGCTATCACGATGCGCAGCAACAACGTGAGCAATACCTCAAAGCGATTACCCCAAATGATAAAGGTACCCCATCAAACCGTCACGCTGATACGGAACAAAAGACGGCAAAACCGAAAAGTAAACCGCGGAAGCTTTCGTACAAATTACAGCGTGAATTGGAAGGTTTACCTGCGCAGCTTGAAGCATTAGAAAACGAAATTGAAGTCTTGCAATCAGAGATGAATGATCCTGAGTTTTTCTCGAAAAGTCAGGAGATTACTCAGCCTAAACTTACTCGATTGGCAGAGGCGGAACACGAGCTTGAGCAAGCGTTTGAACGTTGGGAAGCCTTGGAGGCAATGCAACAAGAGAGTGAGTGACGGTGTCACTTTTGGGGGGAGGTGACTCACAGTTTGTCTTTTACAGCAGCGATAGTGCTTGATTAAAAAATGTTCATGATCGAAGCTGTAGTTGATGCTTCATAAAAACGTCATGGACGGGAGCATTCTTGCGAATAGCAAGCGCAGCATTGAACAAGATGGAATGAAGAGGGCGACCCTATGAAAAGACAGAAGCGAGATCGTTTGGAACGCGCACAGTCAAAAGGCTTTCAAGCGGGAGTAAACGGTCGATCGTCTGAGATATGTCCTTACCAACAAACTGATGCAAGAAGCTACTGGCTTGGCGGATGGCGCGAAGGCAGAACAAGTAAATCAGAGATGATGAAGT
>NZ_MUFH01000174.1:0-5494 GCF_001996115.1 Salinivibrio sp. MA427 | reverse complement strand
AGCCAGGCTTTGCCATGCGTGTTCGGGAATGTTCAGTTTCGATTTGTTCAACATACATACCAAGGGTTAGCTGCTGTATACCAATTTTTTTCAACACCGTAACTCGTCCTTACTACTACAACACCTCACAATGATTTTTTAACTCTATTACTAACGTAAATTCAGCGCAAAGCAAATTTGGTTCCTGTGCGTTATACTTCCACGCTTAATTTTTATTTTTCTGGGCGTTTTATGCAGATTATTGCCAAACATACCGATGAGCGGGTGCTACCGCTAGAGAGTAAAACCGTTATCAAGCGTGATGCAGCACGCGCGATTGTTTTGCAGGGTGATGAGATCTTACTGATGTATACCGCACGCTATGATGATTATTCACTGCCAGGTGGAGGAATTGACCAAGGGGAAACCCAAGAGCAAGGCATGATCCGCGAACTGCAAGAAGAGACGGGTGCTCGAGGTATCCGGGATATTGAACCGTTTGGCTGTTTTGAGGAATATCGTCCTTGGCATCGCGACGGCGCCGATGTGATGCACATGCTCTCTTACTGTTTTTATTGCCAGGTGGATCGTGAGCTTGGAACGCCGACATTTGAACATTATGAGCGACATAATGGGATGCGCCCGGTATGGGTACGTTTGGATCACGCGATTGCGCATAACAAAGCGGTGATGGCAAACAGCGACAAAGCGGGTCAATCGTTGGTACGAGAAACCATGCTCCTTGAGATGATTGCTCAGCAACGTGATAGCACCCAGCAAGCCACAGCGTAATCGGGTAGGACCCCTTCATGGACAAAGCGCAACTGATTAAATTGGCCAATATGCGCATGCCGTTTGGCAAATACGCCGGCCGTGTATTGATTGATCTGCCTGAAGAATACTTGCTGTGGTTTCAAAACAAAGCGGAATTCCCCGACGGCGAGCTCGGTGACTTGATGCAATTGTGCTTGGCACTCAAGGTCGAAGGCTTAGAAAGCGTCGTTAAGCCTTTGATTTGCCATGATAAAGCACCAAGATGAGCATCAATCAAAATATCGAGTCGTTGATGCAGTAGGTACAATCGCGACGAAAGTAACGCTCAATGTGTCATGATTGCTTAACGCGCTATCACCCATTGGCGGTTTTCGTCTGTCTTATCCATCATTGCGCGTAGAAGTTGTGCGCGGGCGTCGTCACTGGGTGCAATCAGATCATAAATACCGCTTATCGGCTGGCCGTTTTCTTGAGTGTCGACCCGCATGGCGGCGGCGCAGGTTTCACCATTTTGGGTGCCAATGCATAAAGAAACGCCGGCCTCAGCGACTTCTACGCCATCTTGAAGCGCTAATTGTGCGAAGTATGCCAGCATGTTTGCATGATCTGATTCTGGCCACTGTTTGGCTTGAAGCTTGGCGTATTGGATCATTAGTGGATGGCTATCAACCCAGTAAAGCGTTAATGGATGAGTGGCTGGGGCCGCAGGCATAACGAAGGGTTCAGGTGACTGAGTGGCGGCGTGATAGATATCATAGCCGGTGAGGCTTTCTTTGGTTGGAAACTGAGCTTGTTTGACATGACAAGCCATCCAACGTTGTTTGATATCAAAATGGGAAATAATTGCCGGCGCGTTCATAAACACCCTTTTCATTGCCTACAAAGGAAACGTATCATAACCGAGTCGGCGTCTAGAACAAACCGCCCCTCGCCAATGCCCGCCAATATAGCCTGCTAGAGATCACAGCTTAAGTGTGAGTGATTTAAATATGAGCAGACGTCATGTGCTGAGTTGCGTAAAATAGGAAATAGAAATCCCATTTATTTCGATGATTGAGTTCCTCTTTTATGTCTGGTCAGCGACTGCGTGCACAATTTACCCGCCTTTATCACCACTTTAACGGCGAAGATACAGATACAGCGTTACAAGCGATCGCCGACATCCTCGTGTGCACGCGGCGCAATGCGCGGATGGTCTTGAGTAAGTTAGAGGAGCATGGTTGGTTAACATGGCAACCCTCTGTTGGGCGAGGCAAGTTGTCACGTTTAACCTTTTTACGCAGTGAATCGGCATTGCGCGAAGAGCAGGCGGCGCAATGGCTTACACAAGGTAAAATCGATCAGGCTTTAGCCTGCTTGGATCACGATTCCACCAAGCTGGTCACCTTGATTCAAAAGCAAATGGGGCCGAGTACGCAAAATGGCCGTCAAATTGTGCGTTTGCCTTATTACCGTCAATTAGAAGAACTTGATCCACGTGGACCACTGCGCCGCTCAGAACAGCACTTGGTGGGACAAATATTTAACGGCCTAGTGCGCTATCGGGGCAATGATCGCATTGTCGTTGCCGATTTAGCGCATCATTGGGATGCCATATCCGCAAGCCAATGGCGCTTTTACTTACGACCGGGTGTCCGGTTCCATGATGGGCGCTTGATGACGGAGCATGATGTCATTGCTAGTCTTTCCAACCTCGCGACTCGGCGCTTTTTCGCCCATGTGGCAAGTGTGACATCACCTGGGCCAAGAATGATTGATATTCATCTCTCTTGCCCGGATCCTCTTTTCGATCATGCGCTCACCCTCCCTGAAGCTTTAATTCTCCCTGCTGATTGTGATCATGATAAGCAATTTGCCTATCAGCCTGTGGGGACAGGCCCGTATCGCGTGGCTGAACGGCAAGCGCATCGTTTGGTGCTGGAAGCATTTGACGATTACTTTGGCTATCGCGCACTGACCGATGAGATCCAAATTATGGTATTCGACGAAGCAGCCATGTGTTATCTCACACCAAGTACCACGCTCACACCCGAGCGACTGGCAAGTCATCAGACGACGTTGAGTCAAAAACTCGAAATGGATCAGGGGGCCGGATATCTGTTGCTTAATTGTCGCGATGGGCTCGCCAAACAGCCAGCGTGGCGAGAATACTTACACGCCAAGTTGTCATCGCTGCAACTGCTACCACGTTTAGCCGCGCACGGCATGGGGGAGTATCGATTATTCAACGCGTATGGATTAATGCCAGGCTGGATGCATTATGTGCAAGCGGAGCGTGAGCTGACCGCGCCGGGCCCGACCTCTTTGACAGTCGCGTATTTATCAGACCACCCCTTATACCCGTTGATTGCGCAAGCCATAACCAAACATTTGTCTGAAGAGGGCATCACGGTGAATGTTTTAGCGCTATCTCCGGCGGAATATTTTAGTGGTCGTTACAGTCGCAAAATTGATATTTGGTTGGGCGCGATGAGCTTCGGTGAGCGCGGACAGGTTGGGTTATTCAACTGGCTTGGTACGCATGATTTGGTGTTACATGCCTGTACGGATGCGCTTGTTACCAAGATAGAGACGGAAACACGACGTTGGCGTGAAACACAAGATGATCATTGTGCTGAAACCTTGGCGCGTTGCCTGGTTGAACACCAGATGATCCCGTTATTCCATATTTGGATGGGAGTCATGGCGACGCCAGATTTACAAGATGTCGCGTCTAATGCCGTCGGATGGTTTGACTTTAAATCGATATGGCACAAGCCCGGTTAAACCGTCGTGTGCTCTTCGAGACCAAGTGAAAAAGTCGCTGTCATGAGCAAGTATTTGTGCAGTGGTAGGCTGTCTTTTATCCGAAATAGAGGATGAAAGATACGATAGCGTCCTTCGGTTAACCCGAGGGGAGAAATGGCATCTGAGAGACTAGTGGTTGCAGATACGAGGCGAACACCTTGCGCTCGATAGGCATCGGCATGAATGGGCTGGTGGCCTAACCACCATGAGGGAACGGCTTTACTCGCGTTCGTCCGGTCAATCCAGTGATCGCTCACAATGATCACGCGTCCAGGCTCAGAAGGGTCAGTGATACCGTTGTTGAGTAGCCAAGCTACATCACGAACTAACGCGTCTCGACAGGCATTATTGCCACTGAGTAAGCGGTGCGCAAGGATATAAATCGCGCTGTCATCTAACTGGAGCTTGTACACGGTCTGGCTATGAGGGCGAGTGTCGTCGAGAAGATGAAACTGTGCCGGTCTATCATGCGCTTCAAGCACACGCATCAAGCGACGCGCTAACGCTTTACCCATATGCGTATCGCGCATGCCTCGATTGTGAACTGTCGGATAGTGATGTTCGCACAGCTTGACACAATCTTGCTGAAACTGGCGCAGTGCCAGCGAGACCAGATCATCTAACAAAAACGTTTTACTCCTACCAAAACATCGACACAGCGTTTGTGGCCAAATCGTCCAGTTCAAAGTATGTAGTATATCACTTAAATCACCTAAAAAATCAGCGAGAAACGCTACTTTGTGCGCACTTTCTCATCGTATACCATTTTACGCCAGCGGCTAACGACCGGCTTGCAGCACCTAGGTCGGGCAAGAATTTGCTTTTTGTTGCGAGCCTATTTGGTGTTAGGTTGGTGAGAAACAGGTTTGAAGTTATTGATAGATAGACGGGTGTCATCGGTATTGAGAGGAAAACCAAGCGTGAATATCAAGGAGCAGCTGGGGCGCGTGTTTATTTTTAGTCACTGCCTATCGATGCGTGGGCCAATGATTCGGCTCTCGACACGGGTAGGGTTGCTGCTGTGGATACTTTATATACCCACCGGACAGGCTGCGAGTTACCTGTTACCCACGGACGGAAGTCGGTTAGTCGGATCCCTTGAAACACATCAGGTTGAAGGGGGCGAACACCTTGAAGCCATTGCCAAACAGTATAATGTCGGTTTTTTAGCGCTATTGGCGCTGAACCCGGGTGTGGATCCCTACTTACCTGAAGCGGGCACCTTGATACGTTTACCTCAGCAGTACTTATTGCCGAAACCGCCCCATGAAGGGATTGTGATTAACTTGGCTGAGCTTCGCCTTTATTACTTTCCCGCGCAGGATGCCGCGGTTACCGAAACCGGAGAGCCTCTTTCATCGACAGAGAAAAACACCCGTCGGCGTGTTCATATCTTTCCCATTGGTATTGGACGGATTGGGCGAGATACGCCAAAAATGGATACCTTCATTAGTCAAAAGCGAAAAAATCCGACATGGACCCCGCCTCAGAGCATTAGAGATGAATACCGACAAACGCGCGGAATCAGCTTGCCCGATGTGGTACCCGCCGGCCCTGATAACCCCCTGGGTAAACATGCGTTACGCTTGGGTTATGGGCATGGTGAGTATTTAATCCACGGGACCAATAAATCGTTTGGGATTGGCTTACGGGTCAGTGCAGGCTGTATTCGCTTGCGGCCGAATGACATTGCTTGGTTATTTGATGCCGTGGATGTTCGTACGCCTGTGCGTATTATTGATACACCGACCAAAGTGAGTCTTGAGCCTGATGGACGTGTAATGGTTGAGGCGCATCGCCCGCTTTCTGACACGCTTGATGAGGCGGATAAACGCATCACCCGAGCACCGGATCCAAGGATTTTATCTTTATTTAAGCACTTTGGCCTGTCAATACAGCGTTACCGAGCGGCTTTAGTGGTACAAGAGGGGCTCCCGATTGAGGTGGCTTCTCT
>NZ_MUFH01000173.1:0-5519 GCF_001996115.1 Salinivibrio sp. MA427 | reverse complement strand
ATAAAACGTGGCTTTTTTCTTGTCTATACCGCCTTTTTACTCACATAGCGCGTTTACGCCCTAGAGCATCATCGCGGCTAACCAGCCGAAGGCAATTAATGGCAGGTTATAGTGGATAAAGGTGGGGACCACGGTATCCCAAATGTGTTCATGTTGGCCATCGGCGTTCAGGCCCGACGTTGGACCCAAAGTAGAATCCGAAGCGGGTGAGCCAGCATCGCCCAGGGCGGCGGCCGTTCCCACCAAGGCAATGGTTGCCATCGGCGAGAAGCCAAACGCCAGTGAGAGTGGCACATAAATGGTAGCGATAATCGGAATGGTCGAGAACGACGAGCCGATCCCCATGGTCACTAGTAAACCGACAATCAACATCAAAAACGCCGCGAGCGGTTTGTTATCGCCAATCGAGCCTGACAAAGAAGCGACTAAGGACTCCACACCACCCGTTGCTTTCATTACCGCGGCAAACCCAGCGGCGGTGATCATAATAAAGCCGATCATCGCCATCATGTGTACCCCTTTGGTAAACACATCCTGGGTGTCTTTCCAACGGATCACGCCGCCAAAGGTAAACACCATAAAGCCGGCCAATGCGCCGACAATCATCGACCCTGCCATCAGCTGCACGCTTAACGCCGCGACAATCGCAATGCCTGCAACCCACAGGTTACGGGGGCTAATGGCGTGGTTTTCCGGCTCAGCAGTGAGGACGTCCCCTTCACTGTATTGGCGTGGCTGGCGATAGCTGATAAAGGTCGCGATCAGCAAGCCTACTACCATCCCGGCTGCCGGTAATAACATTGCCGTCGGCACCTGGCTGGCGACCACGTTTAGGCCATTGTCATTGAGGTTTTTCAGCAAAATATTATTCAAAAAGATACCGCCAAAGCCGACCGGCAACACCATATACGGCATGATCAAACCAAAGGTCAGCACACAGGCGACCAAGCGACGATCGAGCTTTAAGCGTTGGAACACATGCAATAAAGGTGGGATCACAATAGGAATAAAAGCGATGTGGACCGGAATCGCGTTTTGCGACGAAATAGCCAAAAGGCCTAATAAGACCAAGACCACATATTTAAAGGTGGCGGTATTGGCATCGGTGGGGCGCGCGTTAAGCTTGCGGATCACCGAGTGCGCGAGAACATCGGTGATCCCTGAACGGCTAATTGCGACCGCAAAGGTACCGAGCATCGCATAACTGAGCGCAATAGTGGCACCACCGCCAAGGCCGCCTTCAAAGGCACTGATGGTCTCGGAAATACTGAGCCCACCGACCAGGCCACCAAGGACCGCACTAAAGGTGAGTGCGACGACGACATTGACGCGCATAAGGGCCAGTGCCAGCATGACACAGACTGAAATGACTACCGGGTTCATGGAAACGTTCCTGTTATAGGGGTTATCACTGCAGCGTTGCCGCAGGGGTTATCTATGATTTTGTAATTAAGCTACCCAGTTTGCGCAAAATTTTGTCTGTGTCGAGGGGAAATCGTTTTTTTTTGGTTACTTTCTTTCATGCTTGTCGGTTTTGCTCGCGTTATTCCATCATAGCGGCCAGCCATCGCTTCTAATGTCATTCAGGGCGGGATACTAGATCGAAAAAAGCCGGCCTATGTAGGCCGGCTCGTTGGGTTATGGCTAGGTAGCAGTATTTAGAACAAGTAGTTCAGCTGCAAACCGTAGATGTAAGCATCGCCACCGGCTGAGAAATCAACAGTTGAATCACCTAACGAACCTTCAATAGCGGAACTATCTGTCAATTTCTCACTGCCATCGACTTGGTCGCCATCAAGGAAGGCAAAACCGGCATCAATAGAAAGATTTTCATTGGCAGTGTAAGTTGCTCCTAAACTCCACCATTGACGGTCTGAATCTGGAATGCTTAGCGTGCGTTTTTCTGCTGACACCGGGCTTTCATCATAGGCATAGCCGGCGCGGAAGGCCCAATGATCGCCCATGGTGTAGGTGGCACCGAGTGCATAACGCCAGCTGTTATCCCAACCTTCGTCTTTTTTGAAACATTCTCCACCTGTTACTGAACAACCAGAGCCAGTTGCTTTAAGTTCTTTAAAGCTATCCCAACCGGTGTACATGGCGCTGTAATGGACGGCGATTTGTTGGTTTAACTGGTGGAACCCCGAGAACTCAATGATTTCAGGTAGGTTAAGTTCTAATTCACCGTCAACGGTTGAGCCCGGAGTTCCTGTTTTAGCACCTGTGCCATCGGTAAATTTGCCATCAAGCGTCACATCGGTTTGTGAGCGATAAGTGAGGCCAAAGCGGTTGTTTTCATCAAGTTCCCAAAGGGTGCCGATGTTCCAGCCAAACCCCCAGCCATCACCAGTTAACTTAGCTGTTTGATCACTAGCGGTATCTAATGCTGGGATAGCCACAAATAATGGTCCAGCTTGTCTTTTTAACTCTGCGTCTGCATATACAGCGCTAATCCCCGCACCAATGCTCCACTGATCGTTAAGCTGGTAAGCGATATTGGGGTTAAAATTCATGGTCACCAATTCGGTTGACCCTGCGACTGACCCCGCGTAAAAGTCTTTTGGATAATCAGTCGATAAGCCAAAATTAGAAAAAGCAGAGAAGCCCACCGCTAATTTGTCATCAATCGGCTGAATGATATGGATATTAGGTACAAATTCAGTGGGCGCGATATCTTTAGCGTCTAATGCTGTTGCGCCTTGGGCATATCCAGGGCTAGAACTTTCCGTTACATCCGCATGCACATCCGGATCAATGATACTTAAGCCGCCCGAGAATGCGGTGGTGTTAAAACGGGTTAGGGCAGCCGCGTTGCGTGCGCCGACGGCGGCATTGTCTGCGATAGCGGCTTCACCGGCAAAAGCACGCCCCAAACCGGATACCGAGGTTTCTGATACTTGGAAGCCGGCACTGTGTGCTTGTACGGCTAACAAAGATAAACTGGTTGCCACTAGCGATTTCTTAAATAGTGATGACATAACGCGCCTCACTCCTATGTTAATTAAGCTTCTTGTTCTTTGGGGCCGCCGCTTCAAAGCCCATCTTACGTGGGCGAGAGAAGTGGTCGGATGTTCTACAGGTTCAATACTGGCACCAATTTCGCGTTTGTTAAAGGTTGGTTTCAAAACGGATACCGCACGATGTCACCTGGTTGGGCTGATAATGTTTCTATCGATTGTTTTAAGTAAATACTCTAAAGCGTTTATTGCTCATCTCAGCCCGTGTTTGGCGTAATATGGATAAATTAATTCTGTCGCTCACTCCTTATGTGCCTGTTTAATCGTGGTTAATATGCTGGCTAAATAGAGGCCAAAATAAGATCACAAAAATGTGACAACAAACAAGTTGTTAACAATTAAAGCATACATTTATTGCTGCAACGGATAACCGTGGGTCGGCTCATGCGCTGGGGTTTTATTCGGGCGTCTCTTCCTGCGCGTCAGGCGCAGAGGGCAAAGGCCAGCCGCCTAGGCGCTTCCAACGATTAACAATTTCACAAAATAGCTCGGCCGTACGCTCGGTATCGTAAAGGGCGCTATGGGCTTCTTTGTTATCAAAAGCAATATCAGCGGTTTTACAGGCTTTAGCCAGCACGGTTTGCCCGAGAGCCAAGCCGCTTAAAGCCGCCGTATCAAAGGTGGCAAAAGGGTGGAAGGGGTTACGCTTTAGCTTCGCGCGCTCGGCGGCGGCCATCACAAAGCTGTGATCAAAATTGGCATTGTGGGCGACCATAATGGTGCGCTGGCACTCTGCCGCTTTTTGCTCTTTACGGATCAGTTTAAAAATCTCTTTTAAGGCCTCACCTTCATCAACCGCGCCGCGTAAGGGGCTGTAGGGATCACGAATGCCGGTAAATTCAAGGGCCGCTGGCTCTAAGTTGGCGCCTTCAAAAGGCGTGACATTAAAATGCAATGTTTTATCCGGAGCGAGCCAGCCTTGCTCATCCATTTTTAAGGTTACCGCGCAAATTTCGAGTAATGCATCGGTGTTGGCGTTAAACCCGGCTGTCTCCACATCAACAACAACGGGAAAGTAACCACGGAATCGGGCCTTAAGGCTGTTTAGATCGCTTTCTTGGCTCATGCAATGTCACTTTACTTACAATAATCAGAGCATGATTATCGCAAATCCGGACGATAAGCTAAAGTCACCATCTTGCCGGTCGATATCTTTATCGTTACTCTTGTTGGTTAAACCGTCTCTCACTGCTGGGTGCATCCTCTTTAGGTGTGCAAATATGCCACTCCAAGGATCATAAAGCCTGTGCAGAGCCTCATGCGAAGTTCGGAGTCCAGAATGGCGTCTCGCCTTTTTAAGCCATGCCTGATTAATAATGTGTTGCCGGGCGCGCTGGCCCTCACCGTGGGTCTATTGAGTGCGGGTAATGTTTATGCAAACAAGCAATATGTCGCATCGCTTGGCGAGTCGAACTGGGCGGTGACCATAGATACACCGATCGAGTGCCGCCTGCAGCACAATATTCCTGGATACGGGCTCGCGTCGTTTACCTCGCGCGCCAGCAAAGACATGAATGTAGATTTCGAGTTGGAGATGCAGCGTCCTATGGGCGAGACAGCGCCGGTATCTTTGCTATCCATGCCTGCCGATTGGATGCCCGGTGAACCGGCCCGATACATGGACCAGCTTAAGTTTTTCCAACAGTTTGATGGTTATGTCGGCGGCCAAACGGCCTGGTCGATGTTGAGCGAATTGGAAGAAGGTCGCTTTCCTACCTTTAGTTTTCAAGATTGGCGGCGCCAACAGCGTCAAATCGATGTTGCCCTGTCTGCGGTGGCGTTTGGGGCACCGTACCAAGAATTTAGCCAATGCTTAAACACCTTATTGCCTTACGCGTTTGAGGACATTTCCTTTACCGTGTTGCGCTATCAAGAAAACAGCGATGAGCTCACCAAAGCGAGCCGCCAACGCTTAACCCAAATTGCCGAATTTGTCCGCTATAGCGATGATATTGATTTGGTTTTGGTCGCCACTTATTCCGATGCACGAGGCACACGCGCCGCCAATCAACAAATGTCGGAGCGGCGGGCGAAGAAATTACGTGACTACTTTACCTCTTTGGGCTTGCCTGAGGACAGGATTACCGTTGAAGCCTATGGCGAGCGCCGGCCGGTCGCCGATAACGAGGATCCCATTGGCCGAAGTAAAAACCGTCGTGTGGTGATCTCTCTGGGTAGGACCTTGTTATAAGGCACAGTCAACGTTCAGCGAGTAGGCGGACGTTCAGCCGAGGTGGGATGACAAACCAAAAGCGAACCTTAGTTCCCAGCGACAGAAATAACAAAGCCCTGCGGTTAAAGCAGGGCTTTATTGTCTTGGCTATGTCGCTATCACTAAGGCTYACTCTGTTAAGCGTGTGAGCTTCATAAGAGCAGGTGTCAGTTAACCGTTTAGGCCAGCAGACGCGCTCTTGTTTTGAATAAGCTCGAGCTTATAACCATCAGGGTCAGTGACAAAAGCGATTTCAGTGCTGCCACCTTTTACTGGGCCTGGCTCGCGAG
>NZ_MUFH01000172.1:0-5576 GCF_001996115.1 Salinivibrio sp. MA427 | reverse complement strand
TCACAGGGTTGGATGTGCCGGAGACCAATATTGCTGAGCAATTATTAACGTTTAAGCAGGAGCTGGCGAAACGGACCGTTGGCCCACGTGGCCGTGAGGTGATCAATCGTCTGATGCCGGTGTTGTTAAGTAAATTATTAACCTTGCCTGAGCCTCAACAGGTTCTGCCGCACATTACCCATTTATTATTAAATATTGCCACTCGGACAACGTATTTAGAGTTATTAGATGAACATCCGGGGGCGATTGATCAAGTCCTTCGGCTTTGTACCGCCAGTCCCATGGTAGCGGAAAAGCTGGCACGCTATCCCTTATTGCTCGACGAGCTGTTGGATCTGACCCACTTGTATCAACCTCTTGCGCCTGATGCGTATCGCAGCGAATTGCGCGATTATCTGGCACGGATCCCGGTTGAGGACATGGAGCAGCAGATGGAGGCCGTACGTCAGTTCAAGCAAGTGCAACTATTAAAAATTGCCGCCGCTGATATTGCCGGTGTCTTACCGGTGATGCGGGTCAGTGATCATTTGACTTACTTGGCCGAGGCGATTGTAGAGGCGGTGGTCAATCAGGCCTGGCACCAGATGGTGGAAAAATATGGCCAACCGACACACTTAGGCGAGCGAGATGGACGTGGCTTTGCGGTGATTGGTTACGGCAAGTTAGGAGGCTGGGAGCTGGGTTACAATTCCGATCTCGACGTGGTTTTTCTCCATGACTGCCCAGCGGATGTTGAGACTGATGGGCGAAAAGTGATTGATGGCCGGCAATTTTATCTGCGTTTGGCGCAGCGTATTGTGCATCTTTTCTCCACCCGAACTCCGTCTGGGATTTTGTATGAAATCGACACGCGCCTTCGCCCATCAGGTACCTCAGGGATGCTGGTGAGCACGTTAGAGGCCTACGCGGATTATCAACAAAACGAAGCCTGGACGTGGGAGCACCAAGCGTTAGTTCGCGCGCGGATGATCGACGGCGATCCCGACCTTGAGTCTGGGTTCGCGCAGGTGCGGCATCGCATTTTATCGGCCTCGCGCGATCAGGACATATTGCGCGAGCAAGTCAGTGGTATGCGTGAAAAAATGCGTCAGCATAAAGCGACAGGGCAAAACGATACCTTCTCTATCAAACAAGACGCTGGTGGGATCACGGATATCGAGTTCTTAGCGCAATACCTGGTGCTCGGCAACAGTGCCACACAACCTGCGTTAACCCGTTACAGCGATAACGCACGTATTTTTGAGCAAGCTGGCGAGCTTGGCGTGATGACGATGGCACAAGCAGAGCGCCTCAAATCGGCGTATACCCGCATGCGCAATGCATTGCATCGTAGCCACTTGGCCGGAGAGAGTGGCAAGGTCGAAGCCAGTGCATTCCTCGACGAACGCGATGCCGTGATGCAAGCTTGGCAACAATGGCTAGCGACAGAAAAGGCGCCGTAAATCAGCGATCCGCGTGCGATGCTCAATAAAGCGATGGCTCGCCCTCAGGGCGTGTTTTAAAGCGTCGGTGTAACCACATATATTGCTCCGGCGCTTGTAGGATTAACTGCTCAACCGCGCGATTGGTGACAACGGCAGCCGCATCGGCGTCCTTGGGAAAATCTTGCAGCGGAGAATGGATGGTTATCCGGTACTGACCACCGCGTCGATCTCTCACAATCGAAAACGGCACCACGGCGGCGTGACCTGCGTGTGCGAGTAAGCTCGTTCCTGTGGTCGTACACGCTTTCTCAACGGCGAATAATGGCGCAAAGGTTGAACGGCGTCGGCCGTAGTCATGATCCGGTGCATACCACATCCTATCGCCTTGTTTGAGATGATGAATCATGGCTTTAACGTTTTTCCTGTCTATGGCCCAGTTGTGCCGAGTACGGCCACGATGCTGGAACCAATCATAAACAGGGTTATTGTTAGGACGGTACACACCCACGCCAGGAGTGACCTCACCTAAGGCTCGCGCACCCAACTCTAAGTTCATCGAGTGCACAGCGATAACGAGTACCCCTTGCCCCTGATTTTCTAGGTGTTTAAGTTGGTCTAGGCCTTCATAGACCACATGTTTTTTGATGCGCCAAGAAGGCCAAAACCATGCCATACAGGTTTCAAAAAGGGCCAAGCCAGAGTTGGCGAAGTTTTCTTTCACCATTGCTTGGCGCGAGGCGGGGCTCATTTCAGGAAAACACAACGCCAGATTACGATCGGCGATCTTCACACGCCGTTTCATCAGCGTATGCATCAGTCGACCAAGCCCGCGCCCCGCGTAAAACTGAACGCGATAAGGAAGCCAGCTGGCTAGGTACATGAGTCCTACCCCGAGCCAAGTGTGAAGATAGCGAGGGTGAAGAAATCCAATGTGAAATTTTGGTGGTGAAAAATCGCTCATAGCGTCAATGACTCGTGAAAACAAAAATGAAACCGGCCGTCAGGCACGCGCCACATTGTAGAGTAAATTGCAGGGGCTGTCCTGTGCTTGTCTGCCCGATGGATGTTGAGATTGTGCGCAGCGCACGCCTGTACGCGCCCCATTTGGTTTTTGGCTATGCTACTATCGCTCGGTAACGACAGTATTCGGAGATCCAGATGAAACTCAGCCTGCCTGATTATAACCAAGCCAATGTTCTGGTTGTCGGTGATGTGATGCTTGACCGCTATTGGTATGGTCCCACCGGACGTATATCACCAGAGGCGCCCGTGCCCGTGGTCAAAATCAATCAAACGGAAGAGCGCCCTGGTGGGGCTGCCAACGTGGCGATGAACATCGCTGCTTTAGGGGGACATGCCCAGTTAATTGGTTTGACAGGCAAGGACGAACAAGCGGATGCGTTAACCCAAACTCTGGATTCTTTAAACGTCAATTGTGACTTTGTGGCGCTGGACTCGCATCCAACCATCACTAAGTTACGGGTGATGAGCCGTAATCAGCAGTTGATCCGGCTCGATTTCGAGGAGGGATTTGCGGGCGTGGATCTCACCCCAATGCTGACAAAAGTGACAGCCGCCTTACCCAAGGCGCAGGCGATGATCTTATCGGATTATGCCAAAGGTGCATTGGCGCAGGTGCAATCATTGATCCAAGCCGCGAATCAAGCCGGCGTGACCACCCTGGTAGATCCTAAAGGGACGGACTTTGAGCGCTATCGTGGTGCCAGTCTGCTGACGCCAAACCTGAGTGAATTTGAAGCCGTGGCTGGCACGGTGACAGACGATCAAAGCTTGGAAGAAAAAGGCTTAGCGCTGATTAAACACTACGAGTTGGGCGCGTTGTTGGTTACCCGTAGTGAGCATGGTATGACCCTGCTTCGTCCTGATGCTGCCCCACTTAACTTGCCGACGCTGGCCAAAGAGGTCTATGACGTCACCGGCGCTGGCGATACCGTTATTTCGGTACTGGCGGCCTCATTAGCTGCCGGCAAACCGATCGAACACGCATGTGCACTGGCCAATGCCGCTGCCGGTGTGGTGGTCGGCAAGCTCGGCACCTCAACGCTATCAACCATTGAGTTAACCGAAGCCATACACGGCTCGCACGAATCCGGCTTTGGGGTCACCACAGAATCGCAACTGATCGACGCGGTTAAGGTGGCGCAAGGACGGGGTGAGAAAGTGGTGATGACCAATGGCTGCTTTGATATTTTGCACGCCGGTCATGTTGCCTATTTAAACGAAGCCGCTAAATTGGGCGATCGCCTGATTGTCGCGGTTAATACTGATGCGTCGGTACAAGGTTTAAAAGGACCAGGCCGTCCGGTTAATCCCACCGATCGACGCATGGCAGTCTTGGCGGGGCTTGGCGCTGTGGATTGGGTGGTACCCTTTGGCGAAGAAACGCCTGCGCGCTTGATTAGTGCGGTGTTACCGGATTTATTGGTGAAAGGCGGCGACTATCAGGTCAGTGAAATAGCCGGAGCTGAAGCGGTGCTTGCCAATGGCGGTGAGGTCAAGGTGCTTAACTTCGAAGAAGGATGCTCAACGACTGAGATCATTGAATCGATTCGTCGCGGGCAATAACCTTGTCCCCGTTTTGAATAAGGTCAGCGACCAGCGCAACGGCCAGACGAGCCAGCTGGGATAATGCGATAAAAAGATAGTGCGATAAAAAGATCATGCGATCAAAAAAAGGTGCCGATGTGGCACCTTTTTTATTCAACGCATGGACTAGTCTTGTTTCACCAGCCCTTGGTTGATATCAAGTAAGTCTTGCTCGGTCAAGGTGCCGACCGCTTGGTGTAAACGCAAATGACTTAAAATATAATCGTAACGTGCGTTTGATAGATTACGGTTGGCGTCATACAAACGGCGTGTCGCGTCTAACACATCGACAATGGTACGGGTGCCCACTTCAAAGCCGGCTTCTGTCGCTTCTAATGCCGAGCGAGCTGAAATCACCGTTTGTTCATAAGCACGCAGCGCGCCAATCGAAGCATTAATGTCGTTATAGAACGCACGCACATCTTTCACTGTGCTCCGGTAAGTGGACTCTAAACCCTGCGAGGCGGCCACATATTCATGTTGTGCTTTTTCAACATTGGCAGAGGTGCTGCCACCGGTGAAGAGCGGTAAGCTAAAATCAAGGCTGGCAGAGCCTTGATTGTAATCAGAGGAATAAAAATCATCGTGCTGATTATCCCTATCCGTCATCCCGTATTTGGCGCTAAACGTCAACGTAGGCAGATGACCGGTTTTGGCGAGCTTAATCTGCTCTTTGGCGGTGTCACGCGCAATGCGGTTAGCCAGCAGTTGCAGATTTTTCTCTTCTGCGGTCTTCACCAAAGCAGCGGGTTGCTGTTGCGGGTTGCTGGCACTAAAACGCGCTTTATCGAGCACGCGTAAGTCTCTCGGCGCTTGGCCGGTGATCTCACGTAAGCCTTCATAGCTGTTGGTGAGAGCGTTTTCTGCCAAGATCTCATCGGCGAGCACAGCGTCATACTGCGCTTGAGCGTCGTGCACATCGGTAATCGCCGACAAGCCAACTTCAAAACGTTGCTTGGTTTGTTCAAGCTGACGGCCCACCGCCGCTTTTTCTGCTTGAATAAACTCAAGCTTGTCCATCGCACGTAGGACATCAAAATACGCTTGCGCCACGCGCAGCATCAACCCTTGTTGCTGGGCAGCATAGGCGGCATCCAGTTGACGCGCTTGCATTTCGCTAATATCCAGATTCACCCAGCTATCACGCTTAAATACTTGTTGGCTTAGGCTGATATCGGCGGAAGTGACATCGTTATCACTTTTATCGTCGCTGTCATTGCGTTGGATCGCGTAACTGGCGTTAAGTGCAATTTGAGGCAGCAAGGTGCCGCGGGTAGCATCCACGGCGGAAAACGCCGCGTCACGTTCAGCGGCCGCTTGATTAAGAGTGGGATCGCTTTGCTTCGCTTGTTGGTAAATTTGGGCGAGATCATCGGCAAAGGCTGCATTGCTTACGCTGCCGAGTGCCAAACCTAACGCCAGAGGGAGCAATTTTTTCATAGATAGAATCCCTGAATCTGTGCTATTCGATAAATATACAGTTACTAGCTTAACGCAATTATGCTTGCGTGAAACTGACAATTTGTGAGGACATTGAGTGTAAAC
>NZ_MUFH01000171.1:0-6019 GCF_001996115.1 Salinivibrio sp. MA427 | reverse complement strand
GTCCAGATGTATGTGACGTCACCACACCAAACTTGATTTGGTGCTTCAACGTTAAACTGTCGGTCTAAATGGTTTGGTATCTCAACATGTTCATCGCCTGTCTTCTTGTATGTATGGCTGGGTATTTGGCAGCTCACTAAACCAAGCTTCTCCATCAGTTTGCTGGCACGATAGCGGCTCAGCGGGACATCTTGATCCGTCGCCATTCGCGCAATACTACGCGCGCCAGCAGAGCCTTCATTGTCGCGAAAGAGCTTCTTGACCTTGGCTTCTTCCGTGACTTTTCGGGCACATATCGGCTTTTTTGAACGTTGTTGCCAGTGACGAAAGCTTCTGCGACGTACGCTAAATACCTGGCACAGCTTGTTAACTGGATAGCTCGTCTTGAGTTTCTCGATTATCGAGAATTGTTCAGAGAGTTGGACATCAAGAGAGCGGTAGCCTTTTTTAAAATGTCATTATGCTCCTCAAGGCGCGCCAGCTTTTTCTTTAGCTCCCGAATTTCAATTTGCTCTTGTGTGATGGGGGAAGCATGAGGCGTAACGCCTTGTTGCTCCTGTCTCAGTTGCCTTACCCACTTGTCCATGGTGGATTTGCCGACGCCCATGGCAGTAGCTGCTTCGATAATCGTGTAGTTTTGTTCGAGAACAAGCTCGGCGGCTTCACGTTTAAATTCCGGGCTGAAAGTACGTCTTGTGCGTTTGGTCATGGTTTCACCTGTCATGCTATGAGGCGTATCTTAACACCTCTAATCAGGTGGCCAAATTCACTATGCCACTACACATACAAAGCGCTTTTTTTCGCGGCTTTCACTTATTTGTAGCAAGTGATACAGGCGCCGCCGCCTTCTTCAAGGTCATACATTGCGTCCATATCTAACGTGTCGATGAGCATGCTGTCATCGACCATCGCATGCATACCTAAGCGGCGTTTTCTTTCACGTTGCTTTTTCTTTTCGAACCGAGCCTTTACCTTCTCGTGGTTTTCTTTGATTTGCTTTATACGCTCAGGGTCTTCTAGCGTTTCTAGCGGCTCATTAGGGCCCATCCAGAAGAAGGTTTCACCATTGGTACTGGTTTCTGCTCTTTTCTCGTAAGACTTGGCTTCCTCAAAGGCCTCTGGGTGCTCTTCACGCAGGCGTACCCATTCAATCTTGCGTTGGAAAAAGCAGAACGTACAGCCTGAGCGAGAACGCCAGTCATAGTATTTGGGTAAGCCTAGACCAGCACTATCGAGAATGTCGAGGACTCCCTGCTTTTTTATGCCGTCTTCTGCAAATGGCATTTTAATGGTGAGATACTTTTGGTTTTCATTAGGACGGTAGCCATCTCGCCATGGTTCATCTGCGCGAATACCGACATAAGAAATGACTTCATAGCCATCATTAAAAAAAGGTCGAATCCATTTTTCAAAAGGTTCGAGCTTCATGCGAATCGTACACCACCGTTGCTGACCAGCAGGTAGAAAATTATTGTGTTGCTCTAACCAATAATCGAAACCTTTTTTATCGTTGATGTGCAAAATTGGCTTACCTAGTACAATCTCAAGTTGTTCTAGGTATTCATAGACTTCTGGAAGTTCTTTGCCAGTATCGGTAAAGAAATACTCGATATCGAGTTCAGGATAGTTTCTAGCCATGTATACTGCGAGAGCAGCACTGTCTTTGCCTCCTGATAGGCCAAGGACATGTTTAACCTTACGTTGATCACTCATTAAAAAGACCTGCGTGCGTTAACTTTTCGCTTCGAGCGATTTCCTGAGTAGTTGTTGTAATAGATTGATTTTATGGAAATCGTCAAGTTCCGAGAGCTGATGTTCAATAGTACTCATAGTACTTTCCAGTTCTTCTGTTTCTACTGCTCTGATTTCTCGTTTGAACGATGTCAGTTTACCATCATCCCCTTCCAAAACGAGGGAGACATCATGCTTTCCAGCCATTGTAGCAGTCCGGTGTCACTTTTAGCGAGTTCGCGTGCGAACGCTTTTAAGCGCAAGTCGCCGGAATTCTGCTCGACATACTGGCACATATCTGCAAGCTCTTCGCCACTTTCTGGGAAAATGGTTTTCACCTTGGTTTTAATCGCTGCGAGCATTTGTTCGTGCTTTTGTCTCAATGCCCTAAAGCAGTCTTCTAATAAATCGATTTGACTCGTAAACTCATCAGCACCAAAGGCGATTAACTCTTTTCGTAAATCTTTGATGAGTAGTGTATGCGGGTCATTGGCTTGTAAAAATAGATCTCGGATTCTCAAGTAGACTCTGTTGCGCTCGTCGTTACCTGGGACAATATGGTGCGCATTTTTCACCCAGTGTGGAAGGTTGTGCATAGTCGTCACCAGCGGTGTCGCGACAGAAAGGATGTTATTGGAAACATCACGGTTCGTTTCGGACGCTGTAAAAACCGCTAGATGCTGCAACCACTCTTTCTCATCCTTCGCCAACACGATGTATTTGACGGCAAGAACGCCCGGGCTCTTTATCAGCTTGTGCACATAATCGCTGTCGGGTTCTGCAATGAAGGCAAATTCACCAGACATGTCTTTCTCGTAATAGGCGATTTGTTCGCCCATCGATTTCAAAAACGCGAGCAAAAAGATGGGAATGACACCCTTTGTCAAACCAAAAGGAGCGTTTGCCCAAAGCTCTGCGATTTCTGATAAATCGATCTCGCTGCCCTTGCGATCTTTTAGACGTTTTTCCGCAGCGGCGAATACGGCATTTAGCTTTTTGTCTGGATCACCTCTAGACCAATGCTTGCCCTTTTCACCACCAGCGGAGTGAATAGCGGTATTTTTTAAGCAGCTGATATACATTGATTTTTCAGGTGGAAAACCCTCAATACCTAAGTCCTCATGTTCGTCTTTATCAAGCATTGCTTCAAGCAACTTTTTCAAAGCAGAAACCGCCGTACCAGAAAGTTTGTTACGGTTAACGAGCTCATTAAGAATTCTAGGGGTTTGATGGAATATACTGTCAGCGGCAAAGGTGGCGATTTCACTCATCGTTTCTTTGCCATAGACCATTCCATTGTGTATCCATCGCGCATTGTTGAAGGCGGCAGTCAATGCCGCCTCTAAAGCCGATTGAGCGTTAAACGAGCGTGCTCTATGTTCTTCCCGAGCGACCTTGTCATGCGTCAGCGCTGCACCAGTGGCTTTGTCACTTTTAATGAGATCCAGCGCGTACTTTTCATTAGCTAAGCTTATAATTTCAAATGCATTAGGTGAACATGCGATAATCAACGACTTATCATTGCGTGTCAGCTCAAGTAGGCGGTCTTCTGGTTCTTCTTTTAGCAATAACAAGAAATTTGCAAACTCGCCACTTCGGGAACTAATAAGGGCCGGTATATCGATATAGCTGAGTTGCATCGCTACAGTTTGAGCAGCCCATCTCAGTGTACCAAATTCATGATAGTGACCTTTTGCAATGACTTGGGAACTAAAGTTAATACGCTCAACAGCTTCGTGGCTGTTGTGCAGTTGTTCTATTTTCTCTTCCACTAAGCCAGCAATATCGATATCTGAGCCTTCAAATACGACCCAAGACGATAAGTGCTTTCTAAAGACGATGCATGAGGCTTCTTTTAGCCGTTGTAAGCATCCTTTTAGCTGCTTTTTGTCGGTAATCTCCGTTGCGGTAAGAAGTATGCTTTCCGTCGCTGTTAAGTTAGCAGATTTACCGAACAAGGTAATTAATGAGATCGCTTTAAGCAATGCGATGCATTGTGGAGAAAAGTCTTGTTTGAGCGCTTTTCTTATCGCATCCGCCGCAGTTGCCCATCCATGCCCATCAGGGGAGCCCAATATTGCGTGCTCCATATTGGCTTCAAGATAATCCCAAAGATGGCTAAGGCTGTATCGAGCGTTTTGATCGCTTGTTTGTTGTAAGAAAAGTTGGAAGCTGAATTGCTCATACGAGTTCAAAAAGCTGAATGTACTGCGTTCGTTTTGACTAAAGCGCCTCTTGGCTATGGGCCCTAATAACAATGCTGTTAATGGGTGAAGTGGAACACATTGTTCTAGACGCGTGAGTAGCAACTCTTTACGCTGTTGTTTGTCGTCAAGAGCTGAGAGTACGCGTCGGACGAGCTCATCATCACCACTACAGTGTAATGACGTTTTTTTGATTGAGTTACTGATCAGCGCTACCGTTTCATCGGTCGATACATTGTACAGAATATCGCTGTAGCGGCCTTGAATTTTGGCCCATTCATCTTGTAGTTTAGTACCGCGTTCTTTTGCATACTCACTGAATGCTTGATGTAGCAAGCCCAAAAAAATGACTGGAATGTCAAGGCGAGAGAGCTCTTCAGCAATGTCTTGAAATAAATGTAAATCTCCCCCGTTTCGGTTGATGAACTCTAAGCTTTTCCCCATCTCATCGGCAATGATCAACACACCATCCACGTAAGGCGCTACATCATCAAAGAGGGCCTTCCAAGAGCTAATCAGTTCGCTATCACTCTCAACACTGGATTTACGATACTTATTAAGCACTTTGGCACTATTTGTCTTAGGGTGTTCCTCAAGCGCTCTCAGCGTGGCATTCCAAAAGGATTCGACAGGGCCACTGACGCCTCCTACTGAGCGTATTTGTAGCCACCCCTTTTGGTATGGTGTGCTCTGTTCTAATAGCAATTTTGATTCTGTATTAATGGTATTAATTGCAGCACCACGGTTAGCTGAGTCAGCATGTAATAGACCGGCCATGAGCAGCGCAACTGTCGATTTACCGGAGCCGTAAGCGCCTGTTAATGTGTAAGCGCTTTGTCCGGTTTGGCCGTATTGGCGAAGGAGCGTTTCTAAAGAAGCTTGTGCTGTACCGTGGTAAACTAAGCCAGGAAAGAAGTCTGCGCTCAAGTCACTATCGATACGGGTAGAACGTTGGTGGCGTGTAGCGATAGAGTATTGTTTATTGAGAGTCACGCTTACTTTTCCTCTGGTTGGTAGTATTGTTTAAGGTATAGACTTGGATCTATGCTATCGATGCTGCTAAAAGAGTGCTGCACTTGTCTCAAGCCTTGAGTATCGGTCCAAGCAAATTTGCCGTTAGTGAGCGTTTCTACTTGATCCAGCTTGTCACTCAGCCCTGCGGAAGATAGGCGAAATACGCGTCCCGGGGAGCCTACGTCATTTAACAATGCGTCAAAAGATAAGGTATTGACCTTGCTAATCTTATGTTTTTTCTGCATATAATCAATGAGTGCATAGGCGAAAATTTCGACAGGCAAAGATGGACGTCGGGTAAGATCCGCAATGTAGCTTTTAGCGCCCTCCTGTTTTAATAAACCGAGTTCCGTAAACGGAGAGGCAAAGCTGTCTTCGTTGACTTTGTTGGTCTGCAACGATTTGCGTGCATACATTTGTAAAAGACAATCAATGTCTTTGTTTAGCGTTGCTTGTGTGAGTTCTTTTTCGTGATTCGCCAATGCGTCTTTGATTTCAATCGCCAAAGAGTCTTTCTTTAGTTTTATTCCATTGAAATAATTGAAGAAAAACCTAGAGGCATTAAGCTCATCTTTAGTAGGCCCGATAGATTGTAGTAACCAATGCAGGAGCCAAGTTGTGCCTATTTTATCGANGGTATTCATCATACGCGGTATGACCGTTTTTGTGCGTAAACAGCTGCTCAGCGAGCGATGTTAGTTGATAAGTCTGTTTTTTGTTATCGATACAAATCACCAAGTTCAGCGCTCGGATCCAGTGTCGAACAGACAACACCATGTTTTTACCCATGCCCATCGACTGCATCTGTTGTTCGATGTTCGACTTACTAGAAAGGGACTCACCTTTTACAACTTCTTGAATGATCTTGTAAATCCACCCATAACGGATAGGGAAAGTTTGATGTCCGGAGAATTTCAGTGTCGTAGATTCGATGTTCAATGTGCTTACCTTGCTGAATTGGAGATTTTATCCAAACAAAGAAGTTATTGTATCAGAAGGTTATTGTATCGAATAGATATAATGCGTGATCTTTGTGGCTGGGGTGATAATATGTTTATGCTAAATTATTG
>NZ_MUFH01000170.1:0-5609 GCF_001996115.1 Salinivibrio sp. MA427 | reverse complement strand
GTGTTGCTCGGCGGATGTCTGTCTCAAGCTGAGACAGGGCCTAATCATGGCCTTTGGCAACTACAAAAACAAAGAAGCGAACAGTTTCTCTCTGCAACCAAGGCGCTCGCGCAGACCACGCAATCGGTTTGCTCGCAGGGCACGGATGTGGATAAGGCGCGTCAAGCATGGAAGAAGGTTATGACCGCTTGGATGCCTTTACAAGGCGTAGAAAAGGGCTCAGAGCAAGCCTTGGCACAAAGTTGGCGGATTCAGTTTTATCCTGACAAAAAGAATACCACCGGACGGAAAATGAATGCCTTGCTGGCCAGTGATACTACCTGGACCGCGGATGCATTAGCGGATCAAAGTGTGGCCGTGCAAGGTGTCGGCGCGATGGAATGGTTGTTGTATGATCACCAAGCGGATTTAACTCAGCCAAAACACTGCGAAGTAGCCATGGCCGTCAGTGGGCGTTTGCAGCAAAGTGCAACGGCATTAACCCTAGCGTGGCAGAAAAACCCGTGGTTAGGGATGCCATCTTCGATGGCCACGGCAGAAAAACTTGGCGCACTGACACATCAGCTCGATTATGTGCTTAAAAAGCTTGCCGGCCCTTTGGGCAAACCTGGTTTTCCTAACCCCTACCAAGGAGAAGCCTGGCGATCGCGGCACTCTCTAACACTATTAAGCGAGAGCATTCAAGCGATGCAAGTTCAATATCACGCTGAAGGTGGTATCGAGCAAGCGCTACGCGAGCGAGGCAACCATCAGGTGGCCGATCGTGTTAGCGAGCATTGGCAACTCGCCTATGACAGTGTGCCCAAAGACGGCGAGCCGCTGTTTGATAGGCTCAACAGCGTACCGGGTTATCGTGACATGCTCACCGTCTATAACAATCTGGAATATCTAAAACTCGTGTTGGGTGGTCAAGTCGCACAAGATTTAGGCATTGTTGTGGGGTTTAATGCAACCGATGGCGATTAGTCAGAAACGCCGCCGTTTACTCAAGGCGGTGCTAATGGGCGCGGCTTTACCCACCGTCGTAAATACATTGAGTGGTTGTCGTGGTAATACCGCAGCAGCGCGGTGTGAGTTACTGGGCTGTGCGCTGAGTCGTGATGGCTCTTTCGCGGTGGTTGGCGCTGATCCGTCTGGGCAACCCGTTTTCCGCCTACCATTGCCCGATCGGGGTCATGGTGTCGCTGCTCAGCGACGAGAGGTTGGAACGCTAGGTGTGGCATTTGCGCGCCGGCCTGGTGATTTTATGCAGGTGTTTGACTACCAACGTGGAGTGACGTTGTCACGAGTAAGGGCCGCCTCCGATCGTTATTTTTATGGACACGGTGCCATTTCTGATGATGGAAAATGGTTATATACCACCGAGGGTAAACGGCAAACCAGCGAAGGTGTGATCGGTGTTTACCAATTAACCGCGCAGGGGCAGGTAAAAAAAGTGCGTGAAATAAGCGGCTTTGGCATTGGTCCTCATGAGTTAGCGCTGGTGGATACTAACACGTTAGTCGTGGGTGTCGGTGGCATGCATACTGATGGACGCACAGTGTTAAACATTGACGCTATGTCACCGGCACTGGTCTATATCGATATCGACAGTGGCAAAGTGATCGAGCGCGCTGAGCTTGCAAATAAGAAGCTCAGTATTCGTCATTTAATGGTGTCAGATGAGGGTTATGTGGTGACAGGTCAGCAATACCATGGTGCTGATAACGCCCCCCTTGTCGCGATTCATCGCCGTGGTGAGCCGATGAAAATGCTTGATGCTTCACCAGAGCAGTGGTCGCGTTTTAATAACTATGTTGCCAGTATTGCTACCCTCAATGGTTGGATTGTCGCCACGTCGCCCCGTGGCAATTGTTATGGTATTTGGTCGTTAAATAGTGGCGAGTTACTTGGACTGCATCCGCTGATAGATGCTTCTGGCGCGAGTCGCGATGGTGATGTGATTAACCTCAGTGCGGGTAGCGGTAAAATGGTGACGCTAAATAATGCACACCATCCGGATTATAAAATGACGCCAGTCCGATGGGATAATCACTGGATAACCTTAGTGTAATGAATCCATGATAATGTTCTAAACGGCAGTCAATTTTGGCTGCCGTTTTTGTTTCAATACCTTGCGTTGTGATGAGGAAAAACAGACGTTAATTTTGCTTCTTTGCAGTAAAACTTTGCCATAATCATAACAGGGATGAGGAGGGGCGTATGATGAGAAGGCACGATGCCTGGTTGGCTAACCTTCTGATAGTGTTTTGCTTTTTGGTAAAGCCAGTGATGGCCAATAACGCCAGTGAAACGGGTGGAGTACGGTTACTGACTGAACCGCAGATCTCGGGGAAAAGAGTGCCTGATGATCAAACTGTATCGGCGGATGTTCATCGCCAGCGAGCCTACCAGTATGCGCGCGATTGGCTTGAATCGGCGGCACCGGATGCGACCGTATTGGCCTATCCCCAAGCGCTGACTCAAGACTACCTGGATAATGGATTTTCGTTGATTTGGACACAAGATGCGGCGCGAGATGAGTTAGAAACGCAAGTGAATGTGATTTCACTGGCTGGCTTTAGTCCTGAGTTTGAATGGCGAGCATGGCAATTGCGGCAACTTCGTCAGCAGCCCAGCGATGCGGCCTATGATATTTTTGCTACCGATACCGCCTATGCGCTGCTTCGCTATTTAAGTGTGATCCCCGATAAAGGAATGCAATGGTTTTTTGGCGCGTCTCATCGCACCCCCTTGCCAGCTCCCTCATCGCAAAGGCGTGCTGCTTTATTTAAGGCAGGACTTAACGGGTCACTGGCTCCGTTTTTGCAGCAGCGGCGTCCACAACACTCGCAATACGATGCATTAGTAAAACAAATTGTTCGCTTACAAGAGCAGGCGCAGTCGGTTTGGCCAACGATTCAGGCCGAGAACGTCATTTACCCGGACCAAGCGATTGCGACAACGTTAGCGCTTAACTTGGTGGATAATCTAAGGCTACAGGGGTTTTGGGGCAGCTCTGAGCGCTTGGAAGCGATAAATGGCGATACTGTGCGCTACGGTAGTGACTTGCTTCGCGCAGTTGAACGCTTTCAGCAACAACATGGTTTATCCATGGATGGCATTATCGGCCCAGCAACCGCGAAGTGGTTAAATTTAGACCCACAAGCACGGGTTCGGTTATTGGCACTTAATGCAGAACGGTTGCGGTTGTGGCCTAACGATAATCCCAATCGAATTGTGGTGAACATTCCCGATTATCGCATGCATGTATGGCATGACGATCGAAATGTATTCGAARGTAAAGTGGTCGTTGGTCGACAATCAAGGCGTACGCCGCTGTTTACGTCGCAACTTGATTCGGTAGTGCTGAACCCCAGCTGGAATGTACCTCGTAGCATTGTGCAAAAAGATATCTTGCCCAAACTGGCGGATGACCAGCAGTATTTGTCTCGCAATCAGTATCGCATTTTGCCTAACTGGCAAAGCAATATCGCTATCGACCCGAGTRCGATTAATTGGCAAACCGTGAACGACGACGGCTTCCCTTATCGATTGCAACAGGCACCGGGCCAAGGCAATGCATTAGGAAAGTACAAGTTTAACACCCCAAACAAAAACGCCATTTATTTACATGACACGCCGGCACAAAGCTTATTTAGTCGCTCGCGCCGCGCGTTTAGTTCTGGGTGTATTCGGGTGGAGCAGGCCGAGCAGTTGGCGGATTTGGTGCTGGATTTGTCCGGGAAACAGTTGGCTAACTACCAAGGGTATTTGGATAAAACACAAACTAAGTGGGTGTCGTTGCAAACGCGCCTTTCCGTACAAACCATTTACCAAACAGCATGGGTCACTGAAGACGGCAAGCTCGCGTTTCGCGATGATGTATATGCCTATGATAGTCATGCCGAACGACAAATCACCACTCAGGAGCCGAGCTACTTAACCCAGCAACGTGATATATCCTCATCACGGTCACAGTAGTCTCAATCACGATCACAAGAGTTGACAGTCATAGCCCCGCGCCATCAAGACAGAGAGCGCGGGGCTTTGTTTGTTCACCGCGACGCTTATTCACCGCGACGCTTATTCACTGCAAGGTACTCACAGCGAGGTTTAGTCACAAGTAGAGGTTGGGGGAGTGGTTAGATGTGGCGCAATATAGCGTTGGTAGCGCTTGGGTTTTAAACGCTTGAGGTCGACTAAAACCAGTCCATCAATGCAGTCGGCGAAATCAGGATCAACACCAAAGTCTAAGAATTGTACGCCGCCAGGCTCACATAGCTCACTGTACTGCTTATAAAGCGTTGGGATCCCGACGCCAAGGTGATCGAGTAACATTTTTAGCTTTTTCAGATCGCGCGCATAGTCGTTGCCACAAAAGTGGTCGAGCAACTCGCTTTGTTTACTTTCGGCGAGTTGATACGGTCGTTTCGATCGCGCACAGCGGTTGTCGCCACGAAAGTAGGTGCGATAAAAGAAGATCAGTAGCTCTTTAGCGGGTTGTGGTATCGCGTTGCTGATAGTGACAGGCCCGAATAAATAACGGTACTGTGGGCGATTAGCGAGTAGGGCGCCAATGCCTAACCATAAATAATCCAGGCTTCGTTTTCCCCAATATTTGGGCTGAACAAAACTACGGCCTAGCTCTAAGCCTTGGTCAAGAAAAGGCTGCATCCCTTGTTCATAATCGAACAAGCTTGCGCTATAGATCCCTCCAAGCCCTTGATGAGCGAGAGTGGCTTGGGTATCACATAAGCGGTATGCGCCGACGATATCGAGCTCAATCGGATCCCACAAGACCAAATGCCAATAGTATTGGTCGTATTTATCAAGATCACGCCGCTGTCCGGTGCCTTCCCCAACAGCGCGGAACGCGACCTCACGTAAACGACCTATTTCGCGCATCACCGGCGAATCGGCTTGATAATCAAGTAAATAAATGAGTTTACCATCGGGTGTCTGTCCGAGTTGCTCGCCGAGTGCAATTGCATGCTTGAGCGCCAGTCGTGGCTCCGGTGAGGCAATCGCAGTTTCGGTGGGAAATAAGCCTTGCTTACGCTTGGCGATCCGGTAGAGGTGTTTACGAAAGAGTTTAACCCGTGTTTTTACCGGAAGGTTCGCGCTGGCACTGTAACTGTGGTGTGGGATCATTTCGCCCACAGTGAAGGCGATGGTGTTGTTCTCTTGTCGAAACATCTCTTCAACCAGTAACAAAGTCGACAAAGGTTTATAGACCATTGACGCACCATAAAAACGGGCAGAATTTCGCCCGTCGACATGAATCGGCAAAATAGGGGCGTTTGATTTACTCGCCATACGTAAGAAGCCAGAGTGCCAAACACCGTCTCGAATTCCTGTTGGTGCGACGCGCGAAACCTCACCGGCTGGAAAGATAATCAAAGCGCCATCACGCTCTAGCCACTGTGTGATTTGTTGTAGATTTTGTTTAGGCGTTCGGCCTCCCATATTGTTGACTGGCAACAGACAACTGTGAAGTGGGCCGACTTGCATGAGTAATTCATTGGCAATAACTTTAACGTCTGGACGCACTGAGCGTACGAGTTTAAGCAGCGCCAAGCCATCCAGTGATCCGATTGGATGATTGGCGATAATCACCACCCGTCCAG
>NZ_MUFH01000017.1:0-21950 GCF_001996115.1 Salinivibrio sp. MA427 | reverse complement strand
GCTGGGAACAAAATCACATCGCGAATGGTATGTGTATTGGTAAAGAGCATCACCAGACGATCAATGCCAATCCCCTGCCCTGCCGTTGGCGGCAAGCCATGTTCAAGCGCATTAATGTAATCGGCATCGTAATACATGGCCTCATCATCACCGGCATCTTTGGCATCAACTTGGGCTTTGAAGCGCGCATCTTGATCTTCGGCATCATTTAGCTCCGAGAAGCCATTGGCCACTTCACGCCCACCCACGAAGAATTCAAAACGGTCAGTCACGAATGGGTTGTCGTCATTGCGACGAGCCAATGGTGAGATATCCGCTGG
The DNA here is from genome assembly GCF_001996115.1 of Salinivibrio sp. MA427. Taxonomy (NCBI): domain Bacteria; kingdom Pseudomonadati; phylum Pseudomonadota; class Gammaproteobacteria; order Vibrionales; family Vibrionaceae; genus Salinivibrio; species Salinivibrio sp. MA427. The sequence continues at coordinate 21,630 of NZ_MUFH01000017.1, read as the reverse complement.
GTATTCGGTAATGAAGGTCGGCTGAATTAATTGTGGCTCCGCCGTTTCACCGAAGATTTCTTCAAGTAACTGGCCAGCCGTCCAAAACGATTCGACACTGATATTCAGTGATTTCGCAATGGCGGCTAGATGATCTCGCTCTTGCACATTCTCATCGTTCAGCGCTTGAATCTCAGCATGATCAGGGTTGTACTGCTTAATGGCATCAAGCATGGTAATGCGTGGGTAAGGCCCAGCAAAATTAATCTCATGTTCGCCATAAGGCATTACAGATTGCCCCATCACTTCCAGCGCCACACGCGATAACATATCTTCGGTGAGATCCATCAGATCGTTATAGTCCGCGTACGCCATATAGAATTCCATCATGGTGAATTCTGGGTTATGGCGTGGCGATAAACCTTCGTTACGGAAATTCCGGTTCACTTCAAACACACGCTCGAAACCACCGACAACGAGACGCTTGAGGTATAGCTCAGGCGCGACACGTAGATACATGTCGATATCTAACGCATTATGATGAGTGGTAAATGGACGTGCTGTTGCCCCACCTGGGATAACGTGCATCATCGGCGTTTCCACTTCCATAAAGTGTTTTTCTACCATGTAGTTACGAATGGCGGTCACCACACTTGAACGCACTTGGAATGCGTGACGTGACTCTTCGTTGACAATCAAGTCGACATAACGTTGGCGATAACGCAGCTCTTGATCAGCCAAGCCATGGAATTTTTCTGGCAACGGACGCAATGCTTTGGTCAGTAGCTGGTAGCGATCCATGTTGACATACAGATCGCCTTTGCCCGACTTATGCAGCGCACCATGCACGCCAATAATGTCACCAATATCTAAGCCTTGATACTCGGTTTTCAGCGCTTTTTGTACGTCTTTCGAGGCATAGGCTTGCACACGGCCTGAGACATCTTGTACCACCATAAATGGTCCGCGCTTGGCCATAATACGGCCTGCGATCGTGACTTTGTGATCAAGTGTTTCAAGCTCGGCTTTGTCTTTATCGCCAAATTCAGCCTGCAGGTCTGCGGCAAGATGCTCACGACGGAAGTCGTTAGGATGGCCGTTTGCCTTACAGTTTTCACGAATGTGATTCAGTTTGGCGCGACGCTCGGCAATCAGCTTATTTTCGTCTGGTAACTGGTCAGTCATAGAAAACCCTTTACATTAAATCGTGATTACAGGCCAGATTTGAGGCTGGCTTCAATAAATTTATCTAAATCGCCATCAAGAACGGCCTGGGTATTACGGTTTTCAACACCGGTACGCAAGTCTTTGATGCGCGAATCATCCAAGACATAGGAGCGAATTTGACTGCCCCAACCAATATCCGACTTTGCATCTTCGTTGGCTTGTTTTTCCGCATTTTGCTTTTGTAGCTCAAGTTCAAACAGCTTGGCTCTTAGCTGTTTCATCGCTTGATCTTTGTTTTTGTGTTGCGAGCGATCGTTCTGACACTGCACCACGGTATTAGTCGGAATATGCGTAATACGGACCGCTGATTCTGTGGTGTTAACGTGCTGACCACCGGCCCCCGATGCACGGTAAACATCAATGCGTAAATCAGAAGGATTGATCTCGATATCAATGTCGTCATCAATTTCAGGGTACACAAACGCAGACGCAAATGAGGTATGACGGCGCCCGCCAGAATCAAACGGCGACTTACGCACCAAGCGATGTACGCCTGTCTCCGTACGTAACCATCCGTAGGCGTATTCGCCCGATATACGCACAGTCGCCGATTTAAGCCCAGCGACATCGCCTTCAGATACTTCGATAACTTCGGTTTTAAAGCCTTTCGCATCCGCCCAACGGAGGTACATGCGGAGCATCATGTTGGTCCAATCTTGCGCTTCTGTGCCGCCAGACCCTGCTTGCAAGTCAATATAGCTATCGGATGAATCATGCTCGCCAGAGAACATACGACGGAATTCAAGCTTAGTGAGCTTTGTTTCAAGGTCGGCCAACTCAGGCTCAACTTCATCAAAGGTTTCTTGATCGTCTTCTTCGACCGCCAGCATCAACAGCTCGTTGACATCTTCGCCCCCTTGGGTCAAGTGATCGATGGTTTCAACCACCGCCTCCAGTGAAGCACGCTCTTTACCCAGCGCTTGGGCACGTTGTGGTTCATTCCATACGTCGGGTTGTTCTAATTCGGCATTAACTTCTTCTAGACGCTCTTTTTTAGCATCGTAGTCAAAGATACCCCCGAAGGACATCGGTGCGTTCAGCGATATCCGCGAGGCGATTTTTGATTGGATTAATCTCAAACATGGTCAAGCATCTTCATTATTTGCGGAAATTTAACCGCCGAATTTTAGCGAATTGTCGCGCTAATAAACAGGGCGTGATGGAAAAAGCCGCACAATTAAGCCGGTTCAAGGTAAGAAACAATCAGCTGAGCACTGCGATTACCACGAAACTCATTGATATCCAGTCGATAAACGAGGTGAAGCGTTTTGACACTGGGATCCGGCCAGCGACGCACATCCACGTTAAATGCGATCGCATCTATCATGGTGCCACCACCTTCAGGCTCAACCATCAATTTTAAGTGTTTTCCTCCCACCAGCTTTTGCTGTAATACATGAAAGTTGCCATCGAACTGCGGCTCTGGAAACCCTTGTCCCCAAGGTCCGCCAGATTGAATGATCTCGGCAGTCTCTATCCCCAGCTCATGGCTTTGCAGCGCGCCGTCGCTCAATAGTACCCCTTTCAGATCATCCTCACTAACCTGCTCGCGCACCTGCGCATCAAACTGCTTGGCGAACGTATCAAACTGTGCTTCGTCGATGGTCAGTCCCGCGGCCATGGCATGGCCGCCAAACTTTTTAATTAACCCGGGATTGAGCGTATCTATCCTATCTAGCGTGTCACGCATATGTAAGCCGGGAATCGAGCGTGCCGATCCTTTGATCAGCCCCTCGCCACCGTCGGCAAAGGCGATCACCGGACGATGAAATTGATCTTTTAAGCGCGACGCGAGAATGCCAATGACACCCTGGTGCCAATCGCGCTGAAATAAGGCCAGTCCCACCGGTAAATCTTGCTCAGAGTGTTCGGCAATCAAGCGCTCGCACCAAGCCACGGCTTCTTGCTTCATACCTTGTTCGATATCTTTACGCGTTTGATTTAACGCATCCAGCTCGGACGCCATCCGTCTGGCCGCATGGATGTTGTCGCACAGTAATAGCTCTACCCCGAAGGCCATGTCATCTAACCGTCCTGCCGCATTGATCCTGGGCCCTAGCGCAAAACCAAAATCACTGGCGACCAGTGTTGCCATATTGCGATTGGCGACCTCGATCAAGGCTTGAATCCCTGGCCGACAACGACCTGCTCGGATCCGCTGTAACCCTTGATGAACAAGAATGCGGTTGTTGCTATCAAGCGCCACCACATCCGCCACCGTGCCGAGTGCGACTAAATCGAGTAGCTCAGCCAGATTAGGGATAGCCAAATCTTGTTGCGTAAACCAACCTTGGTCACGCAAGTGCGCACGCAAGGCAAGCATTAAATAAAACGCGACCCCGACCCCTGCTAACGCTTTAGAGGGAAAGTGGCAGTCATCTAAATTCGGGTTGACCATCGCATCCGCATTCGGCAGTTGATCGCCGGGCAAATGATGATCGGTTACCAATACGTGCATACCGAGGGCTTTGGCATGGGCAACACCTGCTAATGAAGATACGCCATTATCGACGGTCATAATCAGTTCTGCGCCTCGCTCAGCGGCTTGATCAACCACCTCTGGGCTCAAGCCATAACCATCATCAAAGCGATTGGGCACCAAATAATCTACGCGTGTCGCGCCCATCATACGCAGTGCTTTTACTGATAGCGCCGATGAAGTCGCGCCATCAGCATCAAAATCTCCAACGATTAAAATAGACCGATGGGCCGCCAAGGCCTCGGCAAGCAAGTGTACGGCGGCATCGATCCCTTTGAGCGCTTGATATTGATGGAGCCCCGCTGCGCTGCGATTTAGCTCGCTATCTGTTTGTAGCCCACGGTGCGCATATAAACGCTGTAAGAGCGGAGGAATGGCATCGCTGAATGCTGGCGTGACTGACGGCGTCCGTCTTTTTATTTCTATCATGAAGTGATTATCAATTGCGGGTTAACCTCGAGGATGATGCGCTTGATGAAGCTGTTTCAAACGCTCCGTCGCCACATGGGTATAAATTTGCGTCGTTGAAAGATCACTGTGCCCCAACAACATCTGTACTACCCGCAAATCCGCACCATGATTAAGCAGATGGGTCGCGAAAGCATGTCGAAGGACGTGTGGAGATAAATCATCGGTCTCAATACCGGCCAGTTGAGCATAATATTTAATTCGATGCCAAAAAGTTTGTCGTGTCATTTGCCGCGCGCGTTTACTCGGAAAAAACACATCGGTGCTGGTTTGGCCCAATAAGACGGGACGACTGTGAGCTAAATACTGTTCGAGCCAATCCACCGCCGATTCACCCATCGGTACTAACCGCTCTTTATCGCCCTTCCCTGAGACACGCACGACACCTTGGCGAAGGCTCACGGTTTCAGTGGTGAGTTCAATTAATTCGGTTACACGTAGCCCGGTGGCATAGAGTAGCTCTAGCATCGCTTTATCTCGCAACTCTAACGGATCGCGCGTGTTCGGTGCCTCTAATAAATCGTCGATCTGCGCTTCAGTTAGATCTTTTGGCAATCGTTTAGGTTGTTTGGGACTTATCAGCGTCGCACTCGGATCGTCGGGACGCAACTTCTGACGGTATACATATTGAAAAAGCCGACGTAATGCCGACACCATTCGGCTGCGAGAGCTGGACTGGTAGCCTTGTTCGTGTAACCAATACTGATAATCTTGTAAATCTTGCTTACTCACTGCCACCAATGCACGACGGTCGAGCCAGTGACAAAGCTTGAGTAAGTCGGCACGATAGGAATTTAAGGTATTCTCGGATAACCCGCGTTCCATCCACATGGCGTCCAGGAACTGTTCGATTAATTCAATGTTTTTATTCACGTTCAGCCTGCTTGGTTATAAATCGGAAAATACGTGGTTTGCCGGGATAGGGACGGCCAACATTATACAAAATGTCGCCAGCCCTTGCTGGATCAAATTGCCGTTCAACAGGTAAACTGCCCGCATGATAAACAACAGAGTCGCGCTATGAAAATCGGTCTTTTTTATGGCTCTACCACCTGCTACACCGAAATGGCCGCGGAAAAAATCCGTGATTTTATCGGTGACGATCTGGTCGAGCTCCACAATGTTAAAGAAACGCCGCTCGCCAAGATGGCAGACTATGACTTACTACTGCTAGGCATTTCCACCTGGGATTTCGGCGAACTCCAAGAAGACTGGGAAGCCGTTTGGCAAGATATTGATAGCTTGCAGCTAAACGATAAAGCCATCGCCCTGTTCGGTTTAGGGGATCAGGAAGGCTACGCGGAATGGTATCTCGATGCCATGGGCATGCTTCATCAGCAGTTGCAAGGTTGTGGCGCGCAGTTTATTGGCTACTGGCCTACCGCAGGCTACCGCTTTGATGCATCCAAGGCGGTGACGGAGGATGGTAAACAGTTTGTCGGCTTAGCCCTCGATGAAGACAGCGAATACGATCTCAGTGATGAGCGCATTCAAACCTGGTGCGAGCAAGTGCTGGTAGAATATCAGGCAATGCTTTAGCGCGCACTGCGTGCAATCAATCCGACGCTGAACACTTGCTAAACGTGAGCGCTTGAATCGCCTAGGCGGTGATAGAGTTACCACTACCATAATAAAAAAACCGCGCTACTTGGCGCGGTTTTTTTATCTTAATGCAAGGCGATTACGCTTCGGCTAAGGCCGAGTCTCGGGCGCCAACAAACTTGGCCACCACCATGGCGACTAACGTCGGCAGTAACCACGCCATACCGACATCAAACAATGGCAAGAAGTTGAAGGTGCTCATATCGACTCCCATTACTTTTACCGCATCGAGTAAGCTAAATACCAAGGCAACGCCCATCACTAAACGATAACCCAGTGCTGGATTCGGCAACCAGCGACGAATAAAGGTCAAGCCAATCAGGGCAATCGCGACGGGGTATAAAGCGAACAACACCGGAACGGAAATGGCGATTAACTGCTTTAGGCCAACATTGGCAACCACGGCACAGACGGTTGCCACCACTACCACCCAGCGGCGGTATGTCCATGAAGTCAGTGAGCTAAAATAGTCTGCACATGCGCTGACCAAGCCAATTACCGTGGTCAAACACGCCAAACCGATGATGGCGGCAAGGATCATTTGTCCAACCGGACCAAACAGCGCATCCACATAGGCGGCCATGATTTCGCCACCGTTTTGTGTCCCCTGTGCCACCACACTCGCGGTTGAGCCTAAATAAAACAAGGAAACATAGACAAACGCTAAGCCTGCGGCAGCAATAATGCCGGCGTAAATCAGATACATGCAGGTCGCTTTGTTGTCTTCAATACCTTTTTTGCGGATAACATCGACAATCAACATACCAAACATCAAGGCGGCGAAGGTATCCATGGTGTTATACCCTTCAAGAAAACCGGTCGTCAGCGCATTCTCAACGTAACTTCCTTGCGCGGCGGCCACCTCACCTTGTGGATTAACAATCACCGCGATCGCCAAGATCGCTAATGCCGCAAATAATAAAGGCGTCAAGAATTTACCGATCGTGTCGATCAGTTTTCCTTGCGAAAGAGAGAAAAACATCGCGGCGGCGAAAAAGACAACAGAAAACGCACCCAGCTCAAGCTGTCCAGGCGATGACAAAAAAGGCTTAAAACCAATCTCGTAAGCGACCAATCCGGCACGAGGCGCCGCAAAAGCCGGGCCAATGATAATAAAAATCAACACTGCCATCAGGGTCGCGACACCGGTTGGCAAATCACGAGTGAGCCCTTTCCAGCCCCCTCCTGCGATGGCAACGGCGATAATACCAATCAGCGGAAGACCGACGGCAGTGATCAAAAATCCGATCATGGCGGCGGTGTAATGGTCGCCAGCTAACATGCCAGCTTGTGGTGGAAAGATTATATTTCCCGCGCCTAAGAAAAAGGCAAAGGTCATAAAACCTAACGCTAAAATATCTACTAATTTTAAACGTTTAGTCACAATGAATACCTACAGCTTTAGAGGGTGTTTGCAAATGAATAATCTTTCGCCCATCTGAAACGCTGATTTATAATATTTTGTTTCAGACGATAGGCGGAATGCAGAATAATGAACAAGTTCCCTGTCACAGTAAAGGCATTGGCAAAAAACCTTGTGATCTTCTGCTTTAGCAATAACAATCAGCTCAATAAACTGGCTAAATAATTATCTCTGGCATTTTTCAATAACGATATCTTGCAACACTCTGATCACATTAAAGCAAAAAATGCTATCGGCTTGCTGACCAAACTACGGAGACACTGAGCATCTTGTGAGTCAATTTCGATTTAAACAGTTCACGATTGAACACAGTAACTGTGGCATGAAAGTCAGTACCGACGGGGTGCTGTTAGGGGCGTGGGCCGAACCGAATCAGGCACAACACAGTTTAGATATAGGGACTGGCACCGGATTATTAGCCCTTATGTTGGCACAACGTTTTCCTAACCTGGCAATGACAGCCGTCGACTATGACGTGTCAGCGTTTCACTGTGCATACGACAATGTGGCAAGGTCACGGTTTGTGGATCAAATTCAGGTACAACAGACCGATATCAACACCTATCGCAGCCCGCATCTATGGCCTCACATTGTGTGTAATCCGCCGTATTTTACCAGTGGTATTTCATCAAAAAACAAGCAACGTGCGATCGCCAGACACACGCAAACGCTTAGCCATGAAGATTTAGTTCACTGCTTGGCTCGTCTTTTAACGCCAACAGGATGTGCTGATCTGATTTTACCCCTCAAAGAAGCCGAGGCGTTGATCGAACAGGCCGCTGAATGTGGTCTCTACTTACGCCGCTATGTCCGCGTGAAGCCTAGCTCGAATAAACCGCCATCACGATTATTGTTCACTTTAAGTCCCACGACGGGCACGCTAAGATCTGATACGATCACCGTGCGTGATCAACATGGCGACTACACCCAAACGTTTGCCGCCTTGACGCGCGCGTTTTATCTCAAATTGCCGTAAGCAAAACATCGCAGTGTAGGACAACCCGTATTGGTGATGACGCGCTGCCTATTTACACCATTTGCGTCTATAATGCCGCGCTTAACTATCCTTGGAGAATTACCCTGTGCGAAGCTTTGCCGAACTAGAGCTGGATCCTGAACTGCTCAGTGCACTCGACGATATGGGCTATCAGCGCCCAACGCTTATCCAATCGGAGGTCATCCCCCATGGTATGGATGGGCGCGACATCCTCGCGTCGGCACCAACCGGAACGGGAAAAACCACGGCTTTTTTGCTGCCAATGCTGCAGCACTTGTTAGATTTYCCACGGCAAAAGCCAGGACCAGGCCGCGTGCTTATTCTGACCCCCACGCGTGAACTGGCAATACAAGTCGCTGATGAAGCGCGTGCATTAGCCAAAAACACAAGTCTAAAGGTGTTCACCATTACGGGCGGGATTTCGTATCAAGAGCACGCCGAGCAATTGGGAAAAACCCAGGATATTGTCGTCGCGACCCCAGGTCGCTTAATGGAGTACATCGAGGCAGAGCGTTTCGATTGTCGCGCCGTTGAGTGCCTTATTCTCGATGAAGCAGATCGCATGTTGGATATGGGCTTTGCCAATACGGTCAATCGCCTATCTGATGAGTGCCAACGTCGTCGTCAGACCATGCTATTTTCAGCAACACTTGAAGGTCGCGGGGTTAGCGGATTCACTGACAGTCTTTTGGACGAGCCAGAGCTAATCGATGTCACCCCTCCTCGCCGTGAACGCAAAAAAATCACCCAGTGGTATTACCGTTGTGACGACCTCAATCATAAACGCGCGCTACTCAAAGCCATTGTGAACGATCAAGCGGCGCGCGCGATTGTCTTCATAAAAACACGTGAACGCTTGGCGGAACTTCGCGAGTATATGCAGTCACAACAACTCGAATGCGCCTGGATTCAAGGTGAAATGCAACAAGCCAAACGCAATAATGCCATCAGCCGTTTTAGTGAGGGAAAAGTGCGTATTCTCCTCGCGACCGATGTGGCCGCTCGCGGCATTGATGTGCCTGATATCACCCACGTGATTAACTACGATCTTCCGCGGACTGCCGATGTGTATTTACACCGTATTGGTCGCACAGCACGCGCGGGTAAGAAAGGATCTGCCATTTCGCTGGTTGAGGCCCACGATCAGCCCATGATGGATCGGATCACCCGTTATATGGATGAAGATATCAAAGAGCGAACCATTGATGGTTTGAAGCCAAAACATAAAAAAGCAGAGCACAAAAAGAAAAAAAAGAAGCAAAGCGATAAAAAGACAACCACAGCTAAAAAGCCCAAAAAACGCAAATAGATTTAGACATCCATCCGTCACACTGACTGGCTGAAATATAAGGATTTACTCAAGGAGGCCCTACACGGTCTCCTTTTTTTCGCCTGTCACGTCCATTTTACTGCACACTAAACGATCAATTTCACACATCACGTAATGCAATGACACAAAATATTAACAATTGAGCTGCAAATCAGTTTAAGATGCTAGCCGCGATTACAATAAAACATGATGCAAACACAGTAGAAGGAACTCACTATGCAATCGTTTGTCGATTTCTTAAATAGCATCATATGGAGCCCAGTGCTGATCTACACCTGCCTAGGTGCAGGACTGTTCTACTCCATATTGACACGTTTTGTGCAAGTCCGTCATTTCTCCGAGATGTGGCGACTGCTTTTTTCTGGGAAAAGTTCGGAAAAAGGGATCTCTTCATTCCAAGCGCTCGCCGTTTCCCTTTCTGGTCGTGTCGGTACCGGTAATATTGCCGGTGTGGCAGCAGCGATCGGTTTTGGCGGTCCAGGCGCTGTTTTTTGGATGTGGGTTGTTGCCTTCTTAGGGGCGGCAACGGCATTCACCGAGTCAACCCTAGCGCAGATTTATAAAGAAGAAGACAACGGTGAGTTCCGCGGTGGGCCAGCGTATTATATTGAAAAAGCGATGGGGCAAAAATGGTATGCCATTCTTTTTGCACTCGCGACACTCCTCGCTTGTGGCGTCATGTTGCCGGGCGTACAGTCGAATGCCATTGGTAATGCCGTTGAAACCGCCTTTGGCTCAGGTGCTATGGTTGATACCGCCATGTTTGGYGCACTCGAGGTGTCTAAAATCATCACCGGCGCCTTTATTTCTGTCGTACTGGGTTTCATTATTTTTGGTGGTGTGAAGCGTATCGCCCACTTTACCCAGATCGTCGTGCCATTTATGGCGCTGGCGTACATTATTATCGCCTTCGTCATCATTTTGCTCAACATCAGCGAAGTACCTACCGTGTTTGCCATGATTGTTGGCGATGCCTTCACACCAATGGCCGGTGCTGGCGCAGCAATCGGTTGGGGGGTGAAACGTGGGGTTTACTCTAACGAAGCCGGTCAGGGAACAGGCCCTCATGCTGCCGCTGCTGCGAACGTTGAGCACCCAGCTCAGCAAGGTTTGGTGCAGTCGTTCTCCGTGTATATTGATACGCTATTGGTCTGTTCAGCCACCGCATTTATGATCATCATTACCGGTGCTTACAATGTGCACGGTGCCGGTGACGCCTTTATCGTACAAAACTTAGCCTCATCGGTGGCAGCCAATAGCCCTGAGTTTACTCAGCTTGCCATTGAAGCGGCGATGCCTGGACTGGGCAAACCCTTTATCGCGTTTGCACTTTTCTTCTTCGCCTTTACTACCATTCTTGCCTACTACTACATTGCGGAAACCAACATTGCGTACCTACGTCGCACGTTTAAAGTGCCTGGTATGATGTTTGTACTGAAACTGGTGCTGATGTCCGCGGTATTCTATGGTTGTGTTCGTAGTGCTAACCTCGCTTGGGCATTTGGTGACGCTGGCGTTGGCTTAATGGCTTGGCTCAACATTGTCGGTATCATCATCATCTTCTTCATGTCCAAACCGGCGATGAAGGCGTTGAAAGACTATGAAGAGCAGCAAGCCCAAGGGGTTGAAACTTACACCTTTGATCCCGTCAAACTGGGGATCACAAATGCTGACTACTGGGAGCAGCGCTTGGCGCGTCGCAATGGTACTCAGGACAGCCAAGCAACAGATGCAGATGGAAAGCCGATTAATCCAACCGCGTAATCCATCCTAAAGCGATAAAATACAGGGCGCCTTAGAGGGCGCCCTTTTTTATGGGTATAGCGGTAATGCCGTGCGCATTACGTATTACAGGCTTAGTCTTCTAAACGAAAAATAATATCGACTTGATCGCGTATCTGCATAGTTGCATCCTGATAGGTTGCTGCCACTTCAGCACTGTCACTACGCATTTGTGCGTTCATCATCACCGGGCGCGGATGACTTGAGCGGTAGCGAACTTGCCAAACGCTATCAATGCGCATCCCCAGGCTTTTAGCCAAGGCATCTGCTTTATCTTTTGCGTCGTTAACAGCAGCCTCGCGCGCCTTGTCTTTAAGCGCCAACTGTTCGCTACTGGTTAGCTGTACCTGTCGGATACGGTTGATCCCCTCGCCCAACGCACCATCTAGCACTGCATTCAATTTGTCTAGCTGATTTAGCGTCACCGTCACCTGTCGTTCGGCACGATAACCTATCAGTTCAGGCGCTTTGTCTTTTGTATGTTGATAACGTGGCGATAGCTGGATATGGGCGCTCTMTATCTGATCACGTTTCACACCTTGTTTTGCCAGCCGTTCGATAAAAGCAGCAACCGCTTTATCTGATGCGCTTTTTGCTGCTTTGGCGGTTTTTCGCTCAGTGACCACGCCAACATCAATATTGGCCATATCAGGCGCTGCCGTGATTTCCCCAACACCTGTGATCTCTAAATGAGGAAAATCGATGTTGGCCATCACCGCCGGGGAAATAACCAACGCGCCGGTGAGCCATATTATTGCTTTAAACTTACGCATCATCTCTCCTTTTATGGATTCAAAATATCATGAGGTTACAGGTCAGACTCTTTTATCAGCGAAAGACTCCCTCGCTTAGGTCAAGTTTATGTTAAAACCCGATCAACGCCATTTATGACTCGGCACAAACCTGTGTGTGATCGGCAATTTCTCTTCTTGCTCCCGTATCCGTTACATGATGAAGAAAATTCGGTTCCCTTTCCGGGTCGCTCTGCTTAAAGTGAGGGGAATGACACGAGATAAAAGGAATAGACCGTGAGCAGTTTTTTAGTCGCACTTCAAGGCTTAGGATTAAGTCTCACCATGATTATCCCCATTGGCGCGCAAAACGCCTATGTGATTAACCAAGGGATCAGCCGTGAACACCATATGATCACTGCATCCATTTGCTTTGTCTGCGATATTGTCTTGATCTCGACAGGTATCTTCGGTGGAGGCGCTTTATTAGCGAGCTATCCTTTATTGCTGAATACGATAACTATCGCTGGCATCGCGTTTCTCAGTGTGTATGCGTGGCAGTTTATACAAAGTGCGCGTCAGCAACATCAGGAAGACGACTTAACAGTACCGAGCATGAGCCGCGGGCGCCGAGCAGTGATCATTGGTGCGCTTGCGGTGACCTTGCTTAACCCGCATGTTTACCTTGATACCGTGGTGGTGTTAGGGGCGATTGGCGGCCAGTTTGCATTCGATGAGCGAATTGCCTTTACGATCGGCGCGCTGATGGGGTCATGTTTATGGTTTTATGGCTTATCCGCAGGGGCTGCCCGCTTATCGCCTTGGCTGTCGACGCCATCGATACGTCGATTACTCGACCTGTTAATGGCCAGTATGATGATCTTTGTTGCCGGCAAACTGGCGTTCGGTCTTTATGCACGCTTGCTCGCCAGTTAAGCCATGGGAATGGATGCGGCACACTTACCGCACCCATACCAGTGAAAACCAATAGACTGCTCAAATCAATAGACTGCTTACGCTTGGCTCTCACCGCGCTCGAAATGAACACTCATTTGCGGGAAAGGGATTTCAATACCGTTTGCGTCCAGCGCTTCTTTGATGGTCGGCAGGAGCTCAAAATACACACTCCAGTAATCTTCTGTTTTCACCCAAGGTCGAACGACGAAGTTCACCGATGAGTCGGCCAATGTCATCACCGCCACATTAGGCTCAGGATCTTTTAGAATAAGCGGATGCTGCGTCACAATATCGGWTAACACCGCTTTGGTTTTCTTCAAATCCGCGCTGTACGCCACACCAATGGTTAAATCAATGCGACGTGTCGCATGCTTAGAATAGTTAGTGATAGGGCTGCTGATCACTGAACCATTCGGCACCACCACCATTTTGTTGTCAGGGGTAGTCAGCACGGTAGAGAAAATTTGTATCGACTCGACAGAGCCTGCAACACCTGCCAGCTCGACATAATCCCCTGATTTAAAGGGGCGAAACATCACAATCAAGACGCCTGCGGCAAAGTTAGCTAACGATCCTTGTAAGGCCAAACCGACGGCTAAACCAGCAGCACCAAGAATCGCAATCACAGAAGCGGTTTGTACGCCAACACGGCTGAGTGCCGCAATCAGCACGATGATAAAAAGCAAGTATCGAACCAAGCCATGGATGAACTCAACCACCGCATTGTCCATATTACGCTTGCGCATCACTCCCGCCATGGAATTGGCGAGCCCTTTTACCACCATGTTACCGATCACTAAAATCAATAATGCTGAGACAATATTGACCCCATATTGAATCAATAAATCTTGGTTGTTGGTGAGCCATGTTTGTGCCCACTTCGCCCCTTCTACCACCGTGTTCTCTTCACTCATTCCTTTTTCCCTCTATGATTGGAATAAATCATAACCTAATAGTAACAGGCTTTTACCCTCCGCTGTCTATCTTCGCGTCTTCGTTCAGTGAACGCGGCATCACCATATATAAAAAAAGCCCGCCAAATATGGCGGGCTCATGTCTTCTTGTGCTATCAGTACTGTAACTTACAGTACGTCAACCGCGTTAAGATCTTTAAAGGCTTGCTCAAGACGTGCAACCATTGATTCTTGACCTTTACGCAACCATACGCGTGGATCGTAGAATTTTTTGTTTGGCTGATCATCACCTTTCGGGTTACCGATTTGGCTTTGCAGATAACCTTCGTTGTCTTGATAATACTGACGGATACCATCCCATGTTGCCCACTGGGTATCGGTATCGATGTTCATTTTGATCACGCCATAGCCAATAGACTCTTGAATCTGCGCTTCTGAAGAGCCCGAACCGCCATGGAAGACGAAGTTTAGGCCATTGGTCGGTAGACCAAATTTCTCTGAGCAGTAAGCTTGTGATTCACGTAGGATTTCTGGCTTAAGTACCACGTTACCTGGCTTATAAACACCGTGAACGTTACCGAATGAAGCGGCAATGGTGAAGCGAGGGCTTACAGCAGACAGTTTTTCGTATGCGTACGCCACTTCTTCTGGCTTGGTGTAAAGGTCAGCGGTATCAACATCGCTGTTATCCACGCCGTCTTCTTCACCACCAGTAATGCCCAGTTCGATTTCCAGCGTCATGCCCATTTTGTCCATGCGCGCCAGGTATTCGGCACAGATTTCCATGTTCTCTTCCAGTGACTCTTCAGACAGGTCAATCATGTGAGAAGAGAACAGTGGCTTGCCGTGTTCTTTAAAGAAAGCTTCACCGGCATCAAGCAGACCGTCGATCCACGGTAGCAGTTTTTTCGCTGCGTGGTCAGTATGCATAATCACTGGCACACCATACACTTCAGCCATCGCGTGAACGTATTTCGCACCGGCAACAGCGCCTTTAATTTGCGCTTCTTGACCGTCTAGCTTCAGGCCTTTGCCTGGGAAGAAGCCTGCACCACCGTTAGAGAATTGAATAACCACTGGCGCTTTTACTTTCGCCGCAGCTTCCATTACAGCGTTGATAGAGTCAGTGTTTACCACGTTAACCGCTGGCAACGCGAACTTGTTCTCTTTAGCAACTTCAAATACTTTCTGAACATCATCGCCAGAGATAACGCCAGGTTTTACAAAATCAAAAACTTTAGACATGGCTCTTGTCCTATTAAATCGGGTTGTCTTTGCTGAACTGAGTAAAGATGCGCATCGGCACCCTTATCAATACGGTGCAATCGTTTACGACTCGGCCTATTGTAGTCAAACGAAAGCAAAAACGGGAGACATCACTCCCGTTTTATCGTCGGATTTATGCGTCTTTCGCACGCGCTTCCAGCATTTCTACCGCTGGAAGTGGTTTGCCTTCAACAAACTCAAGGAAGGCGCCGCCGCCGGTTGAGATGTAAGACACATCGGCTTTAATGCCAAATTTATCAATTGCAGCCAAGGTATCACCACCGCCTGCAACCGAGAAGCCTTCAGACTCAGCGATTGCTTTTGAAATCCCTGCAGTGCCTGCTTCGAAGTTCTTAAACTCAAAAACACCCACTGGGCCATTCCAAAGAATGGTTTTGGCATTTTTCAAGATGTCAGCCAGTGCTTGGGTAGATTCTGGCCCTAAGTCGAAGATCATGTCATCGTCTTGCACGTCTTCAACACGCTTGATTTCAGCCTCTGCATTTTCATCAAACGCTTTGGCACACGCAACGTCGGTCGCAACAGGGATATGGCACTCTTCCATCAAAGATTTCGCCGTATCCACCAAATCTGCTTCATAAAGCGATTTGCCCACATTGTGGCCGTCCGCTGCAATAAAGGTGTTGGCAATACCACCACCGACAACCAGTTGGTCTGCAACGGTAGACAGTGATTTCAAAACGGTCAGTTTGGTCGACACTTTTGATCCACCCACAATCGCCACCATTGGGCGAGCAGGGTTATCCATTGCTTTACCAAGCGCGTCTAGTTCGTTCGCCAGTAATGGTCCGGCACATGCGATCGGTGCATGTGTGCCCACACCATGGGTTGATGCTTGCGCGCGGTGCGCAGTACCAAAGGCGTCCATCACAAAAATATCGCACAGTGCGGCGTACTTTTTAGACAGTGCTTCGTCGTTCTTCTTCTCGCCTTTATTAAAGCGAACGTTTTCTAGCACGACGAGCTCACCGGCGTTCAGTTCAAGACCGTCTAAGTAATCTTTAGCCAGGCTAACGTTGCAGTCTAGCGCGTCGTCAAGATAGTTCACGACAGGTTGCAGTGAGTATTGGTCTTCAGGTTGTCCTTCTTCAGGACGCCCCAAGTGAGAGGTCACCATCACTTTAGCACCGGCTTCCAAGCAGTGTTTGATGGTAGGCAATGACGCCAAAATACGTGCGTCAGAGGTAACTTTACCGTCTTTTACCGGCACGTTCAGATCCGCACGGATAAAGACACGCTTTCCGGCAAGATCTAAGTCGGTCATCTTAATTACAGACATAGGGTCCTCTCTATAAGGTTGCAAATTGAAACTGACTTAATCAGGGCGACCCCCTTGCGTTAGCGCACTCATTGCGCCATCGCCAAGGTGGTATCCAACATTCGGTTGGCAAAGCCCCACTCGTTGTCGCACCAAACCAACGTTTTTATCAGCTGATGATTACTCACCCGCGTTTGCGACCCATCGACAATGGCACTGTGTGAGTCGTGGTTGAAGTCTATCGACACCAAGGGCGCTTCGGTATAATCCAGTATACCGTCTAATGKACATCGAGATGCGGTTTGCAGAGCTTGATTTACGTCATTAACTTTCACTTTAGTACGTACAGTGACACTTAAATCCATAGCTGTCACGTTTATCGTCGGCACACGCACAGAAATCGCTTCGAACTTGTCAGAAAATTTCGGAAAAATCCTACCGATCCCAACATGCAATTTGGTATCGACAGGAATGATAGACTGGCTAGCCGTGCGTGTACGACGAAGATCGGAATGGTAGGCATCGATCACCTGCTGATCATTCATTGAAGAGTGAATGGTGGTGATGGTGCCAGACTCAATACCAAAGTGCTCATCCAGCGCTTTGATCACCGGCACAATGCAGTTTGTGGTACAAGATCCATTGGAGACAATACGATCGTCTGTCGTCAATGCCTCGTGATTGACGCCATATATCACGGTTCGGTCGACATCTTGGCTCGCAGGGTGTGAAAACAAGACTTTTTTAGCGCCAGCGGCAATGTGTGCTTCGCCGTCTTCACGGGTACCAAATTTGCCCGTACAGTCTAAGACAATATCGACATCAAGATCACGCCAAGGTRACAGTTGTAATTCCGGTAAGTGAAGAAGGCGAATGCTGTCGGTGGAGACAAACAAATGTTCTTGATTGTAAGAAACAGGCCAACCGAATCGACCGTGGCTCGAGTCATACTGGAGCAGATGCGCCATCGCTTCCGGCTCGGCGAGTTCATTAATCGCCACCACTTGAATGCGATCGTGCTTACCGCTCTCGTACAGGGCACGCAATACGCTGCGCCCTATGCGGCCAAATCCATTAATTGCGACTCTGAGTGCCATGTCCATCGGTGCTTGTTTGACGATGGTACACAGTGTATCTCAAGCACGTAAAAGACGCACGTATTGTGTGAGTCTTCTCACGCGAGTTGAGAACAAAACGTAGTAAAAAAACGCCCGTCCGGTAAAAGTCCGAGACGGGCGTGGCAGTGTGATGGCGGCTGCAATCGATGCAGCAAAGGCCATCCTTTTATTGTGACTTAGAAGCTGATATTCATGCCTAACCAATATCGGCGCTCATCACTGATATAGCCGTAATCCTCATAGTCACGTTCTTTGTCCAATAGATTATAAACCGCACCTTGAAGCTCAATGGCGTCGCTGAGCTGATAGTTCATCCCAGCGTCTACCAAGGTGTAGCTCGGCTCTATATTGCTTCGAGAGGATGGGCCTTTGACAGGATCCATTTCTTCGCCACGGTAGGTCGCGCTGACCCAAGGGCTCAACCGCTCGGTGGCTTGCCAGTTTACTTCGCCATACGCGAGCTGCTGAGGAATTTGATTCAGAGGTTGACCTTTATACGCACCGGTCTTCTGCTCCGAATCGGTGTAGGTATAACTGGCGCTGATATCAATGGTGTCAGTCACGGGAGCAGATACATTGGCCTCTATGCCTTGGGTAACGGCTTCGTCAACATTGATTCGATAAGTTGGATCTGAGCCAAACCGATTGGGACCGTCGGTGCACACGGAAGCCGGGCAGGTCACACGGGTGATCTTATCTTTAAAGTCATTATGGAATGCTGTTAACGAGCCACTAACTCCAGTATCGCCTTGATAGTTAATACTCACTTCTGAGTTCACAGACGTTTCAGGTTCCAGGTCAGCGTTACCATAGATATTACCGCCACGACTCACTTGCGCCCAATTCGGCGCAATTTCTCGCAGTTGTGGTGAACGGAATCCGGTCGCGATCCCACCCTTCACTATCCAGCTATCGGTGAGCTGATAAACACCATACAGGCGTGGACTGGCGTGATAATCATAGTTTTCATCATGATCAACGCGTAAGCCTAGCGTCACGATAAATGGGTCAATCACTCGCCATTCATCCTCCACAAACAAGGCGGCCTGAGTATTATCAATTTCAGTTTGGCTCGATGCTTGATTAGAAGAAAAGTCCTCCAGTTCGGCATGGGTCACCGAGCCGCCAACCGTCAAAGTGTGTGTGTCAAAATTACGGATAAGACGGGTTTTAAACTCGGTGTTGTTAATCGTCATCTCACGACTTTTATTGCGGCTTTGCTCGTGCTGTAGGTGTGAGTCTGACCAGCCCCACGTCCAATGTCCTTCATGGCCGAGCGCTACCGATTGTCGCCGATATTCATTATTGCTGTTTTCACAACCGCCTCGACAACCCTCGGTCGGCACGGTTTTACCCATTTGGCCATTGCGCTCTTGCGAGCTCGCGCCTAAGTCTAGGGTCCATTGTTGAAAATCGCTGGCATCATAGGTCAACGAGGTTGATAGGCTGCGTAAAGATTTATCCTCGTAACCGAAAGTAATGTCGTCTTCTTGACGTTGAACCGTTTGGCCCGATACCTTCATACCCAGCTTATCGCTTAGGGCGCCAGAAAGGTAAAAGTTGGCACTTTGTTCATCGCCTGATGCGCGTTTTTCTTGTAATAACGTACTCAGCTGCACATTACCGTGCCACTCTTGCTGGTTACGACGTGTAATAATGTTAATCACCCCACCAATGGCATCAGAGCCATACAATGTCGACATCGGCCCG
The DNA here is from genome assembly GCF_001996115.1 of Salinivibrio sp. MA427. Lineage (NCBI taxonomy): Bacteria > Pseudomonadati > Pseudomonadota > Gammaproteobacteria > Vibrionales > Vibrionaceae > Salinivibrio > Salinivibrio sp. MA427. Next base: position 2,368 of record NZ_MUFH01000017.1, on the reverse strand, counting down.
CGAATCACCTCAATACGCTCAATCGCTTGCAAAGGCGGCAGCCAACCTTGTTCAATGCCGGGTCCGTCGCTGTTTGGGCGTGTTTCACGACTGGTGGTACGCTTTCCATCCACCAGCATCAGGGTATATTTTGACCCCATACCGCGAATGCTTATATCCGTGGTATCGCCACCGCCTGTCACGACCACGCCAGGGATGCGTTTTAGGGCATCCGTGACGTCTCGATAATAACGACCTTCTAGTTGGTCACGGCTAATCACACTGATACTTGCTGGCGCCTTTGCTGTGGCTTGCTCAAATCCTGAGGCCGTGATGACCATGGTTTCAGTATTTTGATCGACCGCTTCAGCCGCATGAATGGCACTTAAGGGGATACCGGCTAATACCATCCCAACTACGCAGGGACGAAGACAACTGGACATAATCAACTCCATTCTGTGATAATGATTATCGTTTGTTAACTGATAATTATTCACATCTAAGTCAGGGCAACTAGTGGCAAAACAGGAACACTTCGTTCCAGTGATAGAACGACGTCATGGTCACCAAACGACAGGTGTGGACTTTCAACGGAATCAAAAAGGACGATTATGCAGGACTTCTCCTCTATTCGTGCATTTGTTGCTTTATGCCAACATCAAAGCCTAACGGCGGCCGCGAAAGCACTGGGACAGCCCAAATCAACTCTCAGTCGTCGTTTAGCGCAGCTCGAGACAGATATGGGGCAGTCACTGACACAACGGCAAGGAAACCGGCTAGTGTTAACCAAAGCAGGCGAGATATTCTCCCGTTACTGCCAACAAATGCTCGATTTGGTCGAGGAAAGTGAAGAAGCGATCCAAGGGTTAAATAATCACCTTCAAGGGCCAATTGACGTGATTTGCCACCCAGGCATGATGCGTGGATGGGCAGGGCCATCGATTAATGCCTTTTTAGCGCAACACCCCAAGGTTTCCATTACATTAACGAGTGACGTTAGCCCACCGCGTATCCAGTCTGCGGATCTGATTATTTGGGCGGGCGATATGATACTGCCGATGAACTGTCGGGCTCATAAGCTAGGCACTTGGCAATATGGTATTTATGCTGCACCACACTACGTGGCACAACACGGCCCTTTTATGCATCCAAGCGCTTTGGACGGCCATCCATGGCTGGATGTTTTTGCCCTTCGGCGGCAAGGGTTGACGCTCCATAATCACGATAAAACCTATCATTTAAGCGCCATGCCTAGCCGTTTCAATTGCGACATGATAGCGATCCAGTTAGATGCGATTGCAAATGGACAAGGTGTCGGACTTCTGCCGACTTGGAGTGCAGCTGGCTATCAGAAACACCACCCTGATAAAATTATACGGTGTTTAGCGCAATGGCACTCAGCGCCGGTTCCATTGCATCTTTATTGCAGTGCTGGCCGCCTTCCTCTGCGTGTCGAGTCACTCAAACATTGGCTGCAAGAAGCGGCTCCAACCGGCTGGCAACCCGCAAGTTCGCCTCAAGCCGTCACCTAGAACAATACGATACGACTCGCCTTTGCTATACCTAGAGAGGTCCCCTGATGCATTAACTGACTTGCGTTTATCGTATTTGCGAATAAAATAGACGTCTAGAAGTTAAAACATCTGAGATGATCGGCGAGACAACTCGCTACGTATCGTCGGTATTCTTGATAACCAATGAGAGTGTCACATGGCTAAGCACCTGTTTACCTCAGAGTCCGTCTCTGAAGGCCATCCTGATAAAATCGCCGATCAGATTTCTGATGCGGTCTTGGATGCCATTCTTGAGCAAGATCCCAAAGCGCGCGTTGCCTGCGAAACCTATGTGAAGACCGGAATGGTCATGGTAGGCGGGGAAGTGACGACCTCAGCCTGGGTTGATATTGAAGAGCTTACTCGCCAAACGGTACGTGATATTGGTTACGTCCATTCCGATATGGGTTTTGATGCCAATTCTTGTGCAGTATTGAACACCATTGGCAAGCAATCGCCTGATATAAACCAAGGCGTTGACCGCGCTGATCCCAAAGATCAAGGTGCGGGCGATCAAGGGATTATGTTTGGTTTTGCCACCAATGAAACCAATGTACTGATGCCAGCCCCTATTACTTATTCACACCGTTTGGTTGAGCGCCAAGCGCAAGTGCGTAAAGATGGCACCTTAGATTGGCTACGTCCTGATGCAAAAAGCCAGGTCACTTTCGCCTACGACAACGGCAAGATTGCGGGCATTGACGCCGTGGTGCTGTCAACACAGCATTGCGACAGCATTTCAACCGACGATCTCCGCGAAGCGGTCATGGAAGAAATTATCAAACCGGTTCTGCCTGCAGAATGGCTCACCAAAGAGACCAAATTCTTTATTAATC
>NZ_MUFH01000169.1:0-5616 GCF_001996115.1 Salinivibrio sp. MA427 | reverse complement strand
GTGTCAGGGAGGAACGATTAAGCAGCGGCAGATACTGTGCTTGCACGCCGAGACGATGGTTATCAGCAAGTTGCCATAGCAATCCTGATTCTACGCCGGTTGCTAGATTAAATTGGTTATCGCTGGCGTCGCCATGAGTTAATGCTGTTGACCACAAAGCGTAGGCATGTAAACCGTCACTTTCTCCCCACGACTGACCTACGCCCCCTTGGGCAAACCAACGGCTATCTTGTCTCTCGGTGCCTGGTAAACGGTCAAAGCCTGCACGGATATTCCACGATAGACTAGAGAAAACCCGTTTTTTCGGCGCGATTGTCATTGCATCGATCAGATAAAGCTTATCCAGTTGCGTATTACCGTTTTTATCGTGGCTGATAGCGACATCAACAAAGCTGATTTGTGCGCCGGGCACAAAGCCATCTTGGGGATCCATTAAGTCATGGTATGCCGCGCGCCATTCAAGCGAGAGGGCATCGAGACCGTTTTTTGCGGTTCTTGCTCCAAAACCAATACGTGTAGAGCCGTGTCCTTTATCCGGCGATACATTGATATTAGCTACGGACTCAAACGGAGAGGCTGCACTGACTTGGCTGCGCATGCTGAGTAATTTAGTGAGGCGCTGCGCATAGGGATCTCTAGGAAGTGCTTGATCATAAAAATCAAAATTGAGCCACTCGTAAGCAAATTCATAAATAGCGGCCAATTGCTCGTCAGTATATTGCTGATGGTCAGGGAAATGGCCACTTTTCGCTTTTTTCGCGGCTTCAAACACCGCAGGAGAGGCTTGTTGCGACATATTTAATAGGCGAGTGCCAAACGAGGCACGAAAACTCGGTGTCTCAATCAAGTCATTACTGGCTAGCGTTTTTACTGTATCTGACGGGATCGCTTGAAACGGGAAATCATCGACCAAACTTAAATCATCGCGAGCCAACTGAAGCAATGCGAGAAGTTGGTATGAGCAGTTTTCGTCAAGAAAGTAGTAATCGAAGGTCGCGCTTTGCATCTCCCACAAATGCAGCAATACACGATTTACCTCTTGCTCGGACAAGTTAAGGGGATATTCCCAAATATCTCGCGATTCAATGTCGTTATACTCGCGAACCTTACGATAATAAGGCATCACAGTAAATTGCCCCGGGTAAGCGCCAAACAGCCCCTTTGCGGCATACATGGCGGCATTGTCATCTTGGCTGGGTTCGGCAGCAAAATTGACTGCAAATGCCACCAATTCTTTATTTCGTGTTTGATCTTGTGCGTCAATTCGCAACAGCGTATGGCCAAACATTGATGAGGGATTGTTCATAAATGCCGTTGGAAAAACCAGCGTCATGCCATCTGGATCAAGCACCTTTTGCCAACGCTCAAGTTCAGGGCAATCGAGTTGTGCAGTGCGTCCTGCTTTAGACTCGAGCCATGTAAAACGCGCAGGATATTGACACCTTGCTACTTTTGCAACGGAGGCATCGGCATGGTAAAGCGCATTAATTGTCGCTGCTAGCTCTTGTTGCGGGTGTGTCTTTCCGTTAGCGGCAAGGAAAAAATCTTCTGAATCAACCGTACTTTCATAGCCTGATAACGTGTTAGGTAGATAGTGAACCAGTTTTAGCCAGTATGCTTGGTTGGCCAAGGAGGGAATATCAAAGTCACTATTTTTCGTAACAGTAGCGGTCTTAGCAAACGTAGCCGTGTTGGTAAAATCAGGCGTACTCGCAAAAGCCGGCGCGCTAAAGAGAGAAAGAATGATGAGACTAAGACGAACAAATAGCGAGGTGCGAGAATGAATAAGTCTCATATCAGTACAACGATTCACGTCCAGAAACATGAAAGTGCCCAAGTAGGGCACTTTCGCACTTAATAACCGCCACTGTTTGGCGGATAACCGTCAAGCGTTATACCGCTTAAATTTTATACGTTGAAAGCTGCTCGTTTTGCGCTACAACAGTATTTAGGTTGGTCAGTACTTCTTGTGAAGTGACTTGATCAGAGGTTACGATCGATGCAAAGTTTTGCTTAGCAACGTCGTTAAATGCTGCTTTGTCTGCATCTTTGATGCCCCAAACTTCAGAAAGCGTTGCCAACGTTTCGCCTTCGCCGCGTGCGATATCACGTGCCAGGTTATCCATGTTTCCGTCAATGAACATGGCTAGCTTCTGCTGCGAATCAATGGTGCCTGTGCCATCACAGCCTAGCGTACCAAAGGTGATACCAAAGGTTTGGTTACCAGAGGTGCCGTTTGTGGTCGCGCCGAGTACTTTGTAAACCTTTCCTTGTTGACCATCAAATACCATTGTGCCGAGACCACAGCCGATATCTGAATCTGCCAGTTTTGTATAATTTCAACGACACCTTTGCAAACGTGGGATTAGCTGCTCAAAGAAAGAGAAATAGCGAGCGATAACAGCTTATAGTGGCCAAAGCATTCATAATAGGAATGTTCGTCAGGCAATAACACGCTAACATGCAAGGACAGCATTAAGTGAACTTATGGCAAATCAAACCGCAACGGATACCTCATCGAAACAATCTGCCGTGAATCGCAACAGTAAAAATCTGACTATATTGTGGGAGCTTATTGCGTTTATCCGCCCTTACCGTTGGCAAGTGAGCGCGGCATTGCTGGCTTTGGTTTTTACCGCATCATTAACACTCTCGGTCGGACACGGCGTTCGGCTTTTGATCGACCAAGGCTTTGCACAGCAATCACTGGTTGAGTTGGGTAATGCGGTACAGTTTATTTTACTGATCACCGTGTTGATCGCCGTCGGTACCTTTTTCCGGTTCTATCTCGTGTCATCGGTGGGTGAGCGGGTCAGTGCTGATATTCGCCAAGCGGTATTTGATCATGTGATTGGTCTGCATCCGAGTTATTTTGAAACCCACGGCAGTGGCGAAATCATGTCGCGGATCACCACAGATACCAGCTTGCTGCAAAACATTATTGGCTCGTCGTTTTCCATGGCCATGCGCAGTGCGCTGCTGTGTATCGGTGCCATCATCATGCTGTTTGCTACTAACATTAAACTGACCTTGATTGTACTGGCATCCGTCCCTTTTATTCTGGTACCGATATTGATTTATGGCCGACGCGTGAGGACGTTATCGCGGCAAAGCCAAGATTCGATGGCGGATGTAGGCAGCTATGCCGGTGAAGCGATCGCCAATATTAAAACCGTGCAAAGCTTTGCGGTAGAAGATCACGCCAAAGCTGCATTTGGGCAAGAAGTGGAGCGTGCCTATCTCATCGGACGCGAGCGCGTGAAACAACGAGCCATTCTTATTTCCGGCGTGATCGTGATTGTATTTAGCGCCATTACTGGCATGTTATGGGTCGGTGGTCGTGATGTGATTCAAGGTACTATGTCAGCAGGGGATCTGGGTGCCTTTGTATTTTTCGCCATCATGGTAGCCTCTTCCATGGCCACTTTGTCGGAAGTGCTGGGGGAGTTGCAGCGCGCGGCTGGCGCGACAGAGCGCTTGGTAGAACTTTTACACGTGCAAAGCCATATTCGTACGCCAATCACCGCGCTAATAGACCCTCAAACTTTGAGCAATGATATTCGTTTTGAAGCGGTGCATTTCCATTATCCCACGCGTCCTCATCAACCGGCGATTGATACGCTGAACCTTGCTATTCAGCCTGGTGAAGTCGTGGCGTTAGTGGGGCCGTCGGGGGCCGGAAAAACGACGGTCTTTGAGTTACTACAACGCTTCTACGATCCGCAGTCGGGTGCGATTACACTGGGAGGACAAGATATTCGCCGCTTGTCCCCGCAAGCCTTGCGCCAACAAATGGCATTGGTGCCGCAGCAACCGGCATTGTTTAGCGATAATGTGATAGGAAACATCCGCTACGGCAGGCCAGACGCCAGTGAGCAAGCGGTGAAAGAGGCGGCAGTTCAAGCGCACGCTGACGGCTTTATTCAGCAATTACCGGATGGTTATCACAGCTTTTTAGGTGAGCGAGGCGTGCGGCTTTCGGGCGGCCAACGACAGCGGATTGCGATTGCCCGCGCGATTCTTAAGGATCCAAGGATTCTATTACTTGATGAAGCCACCAGCGCGCTGGATAGTGAAAGTGAGCATGCGGTGCAGCAAGGCTTGGCGGCTTTAATGCAGGACCGCACTACCTTGATTATCGCTCACCGCTTATCGACCATTCAGCATGCCGACCGCATTGTGGTGATGGATCAAGGTAAGTTGGTGGATGTGGGCAGTCATACCGAGTTGTTGGCACGCTGCCCTTTATACCAGCGCTTGGTAAAACGGCAATTTAACCCTTCTTCAAGTCACTAAGCCTTGTTTTCCAAGGCTTTAATCTGTTGGTCAATCTTTTCCGCTTCTTCGGTGAGTAGTGAGTAACCTCTGATATCGCCATTGCGTTGAGCTTCAAAGGCTTGTTGTTGTTTGGCGTCGTACTGTTTTTTTAGCTTTTTAACCGGATTCGGTTTTAGAAACGAGAGCATAGTGGGTCCTTTTAGATAGATGACTGCTTTCAGTACGACATCAACCTACGCTTAGATGACCGCTTGCTGTGACTAGAATGAATACGTCACGCCCAGCGCGCCGCCAAGTTGCAACTCTGGGCCGCCGTGGAAGTTAAGCTCTGGATGGACTTGGCCGTAGGCAGTGATCTGCTTGGTGATTTCCCAATCTAATCCTATCGGTAAACGAACGCCATAGTCGTCGTCCCACTCCGCCCAGCCACCGGCGCCTACATACCAATCAACCGGGACATCGGGGTTATCAAAAGTGCCTTGTTGAAAAAGATAATCAAATGCGGTGCCATCATTGCCGAGGGTAAAACGGTATTGATCGTCGATTTCCAGTACAGCGCTTAGTTGTTGATCAACGGCGAGACCCGCCGAGATGCTGGTTTTTTCTTGCGCCAACGCTTGAGTGGTGAGACCAAGTGCGAGCAGGAGACCGAGAGCGATAGGTTTCATAGTGTGCCTTAATACTGCTTTTTCAGATGGCACAGAATGTAGCGGTGTTCGGAGAACAATCTGTCAAGCGTTTGTCAGCGACATTTAAAAGTTCATACCCTTATGTCAACGTTTGCCCAGAGAAAGCCATTCATAAAAAAGGCGCACCAAGTGGCTCGCCTTTAACATCATTATTACCGTGTGAGGAGTGGATTACTCATCCATATAGTTTTCAATGCTGGGGCAAGAACAAATCAAGTTACGGTCGCCGTAGACATTATCGACACGGTTGACCGGTGGCCAGTATTTGCTTGCCTTATTATGGGCTGATGGGAAGCAAGCCAACTCACGTGAATAGGCGTGAGACCATTCGTCTGCCATCAGATCCGCTTGGGTGTGAGGCGCATTGACCAATGGGTTGTCTTCCAGCGTCCATTCACCGTCTTGCACCTTGGCAATTTCCTCGCGGATGGCAATCATGGCATCACAGAAACGATCCAATTCCTCTTGGCTTTCACTTTCGGTCGGCTCAACCATCAGCGTACCCGCGACCGGGAACGACATGGTCGGCGCGTGGAAGCCATAATCCATCAAGCGTTTAGCAATGTCTTCTTCGCTGATCCCGGATGCCTCTTTGAGCGGACGAATGTCGATAATACATTCGTGCGCAATACGTCCGTTTTTGCCGCGA
>NZ_MUFH01000168.1:0-5652 GCF_001996115.1 Salinivibrio sp. MA427 | reverse complement strand
GCCACAGAGACAGAAGACAATTTCATTTAATACTCCGGTTAGTTCACACGCTTCAGTTGGTGTAAGAGAAAGGCATAGTCGGTCGCTTGTTACGTCAGCCCATGACGCGCATCGGCTTGGTGGCCACGGGAAAAATCTGTCAACAACAAATAAGGGCCCGATCGGGTGCTGGTTGCGGCTAAATGCGAAAGGTATTGCGCCCCCTCCCAAAAGGGCACACGCTGATCGTCCCAACCGACACGCACCAGCATAGGGGGATAAGGTTTTTGCTGGATGTTGCGCAAAGGATCATAGCCTTGCATTGCCTCGCGCTGATCGCTTTGCGCGGGATTGCCCCATTCTTGATATTGCTGTGCAGTTAACGGCAACGCCGGGTTAGACATACTGCCCAGCACATCGACAAACGGAACATTGAGGCTAGCGGCAGCAAACGCTGCGGGCGCTTGGTTAAGTGCCGCGGCAACCAAGGTACCGCCAGCGCTAGAGCCCACAGCCGCGACTGCACGCTGTCCATCTTGATAACGGCCCATCGCTTTGGTGACATCAATAAAATCTTGGATGCCATGCTTTTTATTCATCCCGCTGCCCGCTTGGTGCCATGTTGCGCCGTAATAGCCCCCGCCACGCACATGCGCAATTGCATAGATGACGCCTCGGTCCATTAACGAGACAGTTTGCGGCATAAAATACGGCTTCATAGTAAAGCCATACGCGCCATATCCATACAGCACGACTGGCGATGACGGAGTCAGCGCACCTTTGCGGTACGCTAACGTAACAGGAATACGATGCGGTCCGACGTACAAGCGTTCAGAGTGGTAACGAGATGCATCAAAGTCGGGGTAATGATCGGCACTGACTTCACGACGTGTGCCGGATTTAAGATCTAGCGCTTCCCATCGTGGCGGCTGTACGAGCGACATACTGCGAATAAACAACTGATTGCTAGCATAGTCGCCTCCGCGCGCAAACCAAGCGACCTGCCCTTGTGCCGCCAAAGGCTGCTTAACAACGCGCTCACCATCCGCATTAAGTAAGACAAACCACTGCTCACCCTCATACTGTTGGGTGAGGACAATGCCATCTTCGAAAAGGTAAAACGTGTTTAACTCAGCGCCCGACTCGGCAGCATAAACCACGTGCCAATCATTCGGCGTCGCAACGGCGGCACGGTAAAGCTGCTTGGTTTCTTGGTGGTTGCTCAGCATCCATAACGCATCATCCGTCTTATCGAGATAGTATTCGACACCCGGTTGACGCGCTTTGAGCGGTGCAGACAGGCTGCCATCATTCAGATGGAGCAGACGTTGTTCGGTCGACGATTCATTGTTGACTTGCACAATGGCCGTATCTGTGTGGCTGGCACGGTATACTGACAGCAACCAAGCAGGATCGGCTTCGTCATATACCAAGGTATCGCCACCGGTGGTACCTATTTCATGGCGGAACAATTGGTTAGGACGCGCGGTTTTCGCCTCTTTACCGACATAGTAGAGCTGCTGATTATCCGGCGACCAGATGACAGATGCATCAGCCTCGGTGGCAATAATATCGGTTTGCCCTGATTGGCGGTTGATCAGCACGATGCGGTAGTCTTCCTCACCGTGAATATCCTCGGCAATGGCGAGCCATTGTCCATTGGGACTTAGCGACCAACTCCCCAGCTGGTAATACGCATGCTCAGCCGCTCGCGCCTCAATGTTGAGCAATGTCGACGCCTGTTCGCTACCTGCTTTCTGTTCGCTAATTGCTTCTTGTTCGCTGACGGCTTTGCGAATACGCAGCACGCGCTCACCATTAACCCGTGTTTGTAAAAATTCGCGACCATCGCGCGCTAACCAAGGTTTGGAGCCGGTTTGCGGTGTGCGCAGCCATTCATTCAATAGCTCATCGCGAAGCGATTGACTCGCTGTCAACGACTGTTGCACATGCTGATTTTGGCGCTCCAGATATGTCCGAATTTTATCCTGTTGTTGCGTCACATCTTGCAGCCACGAAAATGACGACAACGTATTCGTTTCATCATCGCTATGGCTAAATGGCGACACAAACAAAAGCCCGACTAACAGCGCATTCACTAACTTCATGTTATACAAACATTAAATTGGGGGTGAGTTCAGGGCGTGAATCATAGGTGCAAATACGATTGAGATCAATTATCACTTGTATTGAACTTTGAGAAAGATCTCATTCAGTCATATTGCCTGCGATAAGCCGTTGTTATTAAATCGCTGACAAGATATAAGGCTGTGATGAAACCAAGGCAACCTATCATCTTATCCGCATCTGTCCGGCCACTTTTCTTACTGATAATCGTCGCGCTAGCATGTGTTTGGGCTCATTACACGTCAATCGCTGAGACATGGATTTGGCAGCGAAATGCGCTGATATCCGGTCAGTGGTGGCGATTCGTTACAGGCAATCTGGTTCATCAAAACCTTTTTCATTTGTCGGTCAATATGGCGGGATTGGTCGTATTCGGCCTCATTTTTTATCGCCACATCAACGCTAGTACCTTCGCTTGGCTGCTATTGTGGCTTGCTTGTGTGGTGGGTCTGGTGATGTGGTGGGGCCCCTATCAGCAGTACATGGGGCTGTCTGGCGTATTGTACGGTTTGTTTATGTTTGGGGGATTAAGCACGATTCGCACCCCAAGCGGAAAATGCATCGCTTTAATCACGGGTATAAAATGTGTGGCTGATGCCTTGTTGGGTCAAGCTCTGCCCATGCGTGCCGCATTGGGTATCGATATTGCTCACCTCGCTCATGGCGGGGGGATTATGGGGGCGCTGGTCTTTTTTTACATCAAATCACTAATACGTAATTGCTTTGCTCATCATGGTCAAACACAACACTGACTACTTCAACGCGGATTTCTTTCATTCAGCGGCAAGTCCCGCTATACCTAGAGTAACGTGCTTATTCTTTATAACGAGCGAGGGATCATGAAATACGCGGCCACACTGTTAACGCTTTCCAGTCTTCTTCTTACCACTCCGAGCTATGCCCTTTTCGGCCAGGGCGATAAAACCACTGATGTGATGACGCAAATGGCAACCCAATTTGCCGGTGATGAGGTAAGCCAATCTCCGCTCGTTAAATCGATCACTGAACAAGTGGATGTGAGCCCAGCTCAAGCAACAGGTGGCGCCGGGGCCTTACTCGCCATGGCAGCGAATGGCCTCACCGGCAGCGATCAACAAGAGCTTGCAAGTTTACGCCCTGATTTATCGTCGCTTTCGTCATTACTCGGAGACAATGCGAGTGCGGGTGGCATCGGTTCAATGGGTGATGTGTATCGTGCAGCAGAAAAACTTGGTATCGACGCGGCCACGTTAAAGCAGTTTGTGCCGGTTGTGCTCGACTATTTGGGCCAACAAGGCGCGAGCGATGGATTGCTAAGCTCGCTAACCCAACTTTGGCCATAGCGCGACGTTACTTAAACACCGATTAAATCACTCCGTCGCCGCATGCCTCGGCAGTTTAAACAACGACAACGCGCGGCAACCGCTGACGCGCGTTTATTTATCGAATCATCAAGCAAAGCGCACCGAGACGCGTTATCATAGTCGCCCTGTTGTTTAAGTTTGTATGATTATGCCTGCCTTCTCTTTCTCTGCGATCCCCGTTGGGATCCGCTTTATGCTTCTGTCTGCGCTTGGCTTTGCCTTGATGTCCGCCTGTGTGAAATACGTGGCTGTCAATGGTATCCCTGTATTTGAGATTGTCGCCGCCCGAGCACTGGTGTCGCTCATCATCAGCTACACCGATGTGAAACGTAAAGGCCTGTCGGTATGGGGTAACAATAAGCAACTCCTGTTGCTGCGTGGTGTACTCGGTACAGCCGCGCTGATGTGTGTGTATTATGCAGTCACGACTTTACCCTTAGCCGAAGCCACTGTTTTGCAATACACTCACCCGGTGTTTACTGCTGTGCTTGGGTTGGTGTTACTCAAAGAGCGATTACAAGGCGCCACGTTGGTGTGTATTACGCTTTGTTTAATCGGGCTTTACGTGATGGTGCAACCTAACCTTAACGGTAATATTGCGGAGGCCTTGCCCACGTTTAGCGTGATTATTGCGCTTCTGGGGGCATTAGGCAGCTCAATGGCTTATGTGATTGTGCGTAAACTCAGCCGCACCGAAGACAGCTCGGTAATTATTTTGTACTTTCCCATGGTTGCCCTGCCTATCGCGACCGTGCTGATGTGGCCACAGTTCGTGATGCCAAGTTTATCGCTCACATTGCTATTGGTTTTAGTCGGTGTATTTACCCAGGTTGGCCAGTATGGACTCACCAAAGCCATGCAAACCCAACAAGCCGGTGAAGCGTCTGCTTATGCCTATATACAAATTGTGTTCTCAACCTTGCTTGGGGTATGGATCTTTAATGAAGTGCCCTCAATTTGGACCTATCTCGGTGGTGGGTTAATTGTGGCAGGCGCATTATTCAATGCCGTTGGCCATCGCATCTTTCGGCGACGTATCGTATAACACTCGCACATTCAAAGGTTTAATACGAGCAAAACTGGCCTCATTTGAGGCCAGTTTTGGTTTGCTGATCAGGCAAAAACGCGTTAAAGAAGGCTGAATAATTACCAAGTAGAAAAAAGGCTGTCGTGAGAATGTACGAGTGTGTCAGTGTTTGTCGATAGATCTCGTTGCAATGAGAGAACGTATGAGCGTTTGGACAAAACCGGATTGCTCACTCGAGCAATCCGGTTAACAGTCATCGCCTGTCAATTAGGTACGAATATCCTGAATAGCACCGTTCAATGCGTTAACGTTATCTTTTAAATCAGACACAATCGGGCCCAGTTGATCAATCGCTTCATGCATATCGCTTGATAAGGTTTTTATGTTTGATAAATTGCTCGAGATTTCATCACTGACAGAAAGCTGTTCTTCCGTGGCCGATGCAATCGATGAATTCAGTCTATGGATTTCTATCGCAGATTCTTTGATCGTGCCAAGCGATTCGTTTGCGGTGGTCATATTGTCACGTGTCGATGCAATCTTATCTGCGTTAACACGAATAGTCTGTGTTGATTGTTCCGCCTTACCTTGCAAACCACCGATCATTTCTTCAATCTCTCCAGCAGATTTTTGTGTCCGTTGCGCTAAAGATCTCACCTCGTCGGCCACAACCGCAAAGCCACGACCTTGATCGCCTGCTCGCGCCGCTTCGATGGCCGCGTTTAGCGCTAAGAGGTTGGTTTGCTCTGCAATGCCTTTAATCACATCAAGTACATTACCTACATTAGTGGATTCATCGGCAAGCTCTTGGATCACCTCCGATGTCTTTTTGAATTCAGTTTCTAAACTGCCAAACTCGACCATGGTTTTATCGAACACATCTTTACTGGTGGTGGTTTCTTTCTCGGTACTACCTGCGTACTTTTCTGCCATGGAGGTGTTCTCCGCTACCGTGGCAAGGGCGGAGGTCATTTCTTCCATGGCCGTGGCACCCATCTCGAGCTCTTGGTTTTGCTGGTTAGATATTTTGGCATTTTTACTGGTAATATCGACCAAACTATCCGTAATCTGAGCGATCATATGATTAACGCTATTAATTTTATCAATGGTCGATGAATAGCTGCCAACGACCTTATTGACTGTGGTACCGATTGTTCCAATTTCATTATTTTTACT
>NZ_MUFH01000167.1:0-5683 GCF_001996115.1 Salinivibrio sp. MA427 | reverse complement strand
GTATTGGCTTGCTTCCTGAAGCTCTTCGTCGCTGAGTCGCTGAGGAATGTCTTTTCCATACCCATGGCTGTGCATTTCTTGTAGCCGCAATGGGCTGCAATGCCTGCTCATACCAAGAACTAAATAAAAGTCATTTTCTGCGTTCTTTAATGGAATGATCGGTAACCATGCTTTATCTTCATTGTTATCAATCAGTAACGCGTCATCACCAAATTTTGATTTGATTTTATCCAGGTATCGGTTGTCTTTATCTATAACGTCCTTAGCCTTGTTGACTATCTCTTTCACAGCTTCAAAGGGGCGTGTGTATACCTGTTTCAGCACTTCTTGTTCATATAAAGTGACAGGCAAGGACATAAACTCCTCCACCGTTCGGTAGTCAATGATCATATAGCCCATCGACGTATACACGTAATCGTTAAGACGAACATCGTTTTCGACAATCCGATCATGCATATCAAATTCAGCATTCGGCTCTAGGTATGGGCTGACCCATGCGATATCCGTCGCCACTTCCGTTGTTGCGCCGTAAAGATAACCCGCCGCGGGTGCGCTTTTAGCGGCCAGTACACCCTTTTGTCCGAAGAACCCAGAATCTCCAAGGTTCCTCTCTATAAGAGGGGCGGCATCTGCCTGACTAAATACGATATGTAGTTGGTCACGACGAATACTCATTTTGTCGTCAGTAAATCCAAACGCATTCAGCCCTGAATTAGCCACGATATGCTTAGCCGCTATCGCTTCGACAAATGCTAAGTTGTCTTCCATTGAATGCTTATTATCGTAATCGAATGTTACTCGTAGTCGTCCTACCCCGGTTTTAAACTGGTCAAAATCATGCTTGTATTTACGTTTGTTGAAGAACATATCAAGATCGCGGTTAAAATCGACCGTCCACAGGACATCAGCTTCTGTTAAAGCCCCCTCTTGACGAATCAATTCTGGCGATGCGTAGATCATTACAGTATGTTTCATATCCATTTCTTGCTCCTTGTTAATGTTTTACAACGGGTATGTCCGTTCTGAGTGACTCTCGTAAAAGTCACTCAGAATGGAGAAACTTAAGTTTGGGAATGCGAATGGGGTCACGAATAGTGCTTGCACGGCCTTGTTCATCGGACTTGATTTCACAACCAAAAACCGAACGATAGACTCGCCGTCATGACTATTAATTGATTGAGTGATATTAGTGGGATGCTTAACTTGCGTTGGCATTGGTATAACTCCTTATTACGCCTTTTCAGGCAGACTTTGGGCGCTAAATCGAAAGATTCCGATACTAGCTGAGTGGTAGCGATGTTTGATTAACATCAGACAACGAGTTAACGGTAATAAAAATATATACTAATTACAACCCAAAATATGAAGTATTCTGTCTTAGGTTAAGCGTCACGATGTGATCAGGGCCACATTTAAATATATTCTTGACTTCTCGACGGCTTTATTACGCTAACCATAGAAGTATAACTAAAAAAACTCCACGCGATTATGGTTCAAACACCGCATGCATTCCCACGCGGGAGCGTGAGAACGAGTAAACACACTTTTACTGTTCTTGCTTTAGTTCCGCTAGGGCTTGCTCCGCCAGTGCCCATGGTAAGCGCCTGCCGTTGGCTTGCATCTGCCTATAAGCATCTCGCGCTTTTTCTATATTGATTTGCTGATGAACCACCAGCTGGCCCACCAACCAGATAGTGCCTTTGACAATGGCAGCCTCTTTTTCTGCGGCGACTCTGAGCGCCATATCGCCGGTCAGTAACGGACATTGCTCTTGTTTGGCCAACGCAAGCGCGAAACAATCGTTTCTGCTAGCTTTGGTATAGGTCCCTGTTAGCTTCATGGCATACATCATTGATTCGGAAGAAACCTCTTTTAGCGCTAATCCTAAGCCAGGTAAGTGAGCATGCTCTTCTTCGAGCTCTTCATAAAACAGGATATCTGGCGTTGCAAAGCCGTAGGGCAGCTGAAACATTGCTTCCAATAAACCGCCTTCTTCCATGTCAATTAGAATATTGGCATCGCTAATTAGAAGTTGCTGCACATTACCCTTCCTGAGCGACTTGCTCGTTAATAGGCATCTCCAACTTACGCTCTTTATGAAAGCCGGACAGTGACATTCCTAGAAGTTCAGCGGCTTTAGCTTCTCCAATGTACTCTTCACCCAAAGCGCGATAGACCAACTGTTTATGTAGATAAGTGGTTTCTTGTGGATAGGCGTTACCTGGCTCTAGCGTTCGCCAGCCATTTTTACTGAACAGCATAAACAAATTCTTCTGCGTCGCTGGCGTAATAATGCCGCATTGACGCGCTCGAAACAGTGCCGCCAGCATACTGATACCATATTCGTGCTTTAGCATGAGCAATTCGCGCGGTTCAATATGGCGGCGTTTTTTACCCAAATGCGCAWTAAGCGTTTGTGCTGGTAAAAGGAATGCCCCCGCAAAGGTATTACATGCTTTCTCTTCATCAATCCCTTCTGCTAAACGCCCGTGTACCACTAAGTGCCCTAGCTCATGTGCTAAGGTGAAACGCTGACGGTCACCACTTTGAGCAGTAGAGATAACAACGACGGGGGTGTTGCCAATTTTCCCCGCTAAACCATCAAACTTTTTGTTCGTTTCGACATCAGTGGTAATGATCATCACCCCTTTGGCTTCGAGGGTATCGATCATATCGTGAATTGGATTTAAGCCAAGTTCCCAGGCATGACGCATTTGGATGGCTAACGCTTCGACTTGCTCTAAACAAGTAACTTGCTCTGGAAGCGCTTCTGGTAACGCAAACTCAGGAATGGGTTTTACCGAATCGGGATAACACGCTAATAGCTCTTGCCAACGTTCAGCTTGGTCTAGAACGTCACCATTGATTCGGTCCAGTATTTTCTTTGGTGTACTCGCACGCTTGCGGTACTCAACACCTTCTAGTTTCACCTTCGTTGGGCGAAAGAAATACTCTGAGCGCACAGCGAGAGCTTTTGCCAACTTCAGTAGGTTCGAAGATGAAGGCATTGTCGTGCCATGCTCGTACTTTTTAATAGCGTTAGCGGACAGGCCAACCTCATTGGCTAATGCACTCATTGATAGCCCGGCCGCCTTACGAGCTCGTTCTAGGCGTTCTGCAAACATGGCATCCTCTCAAGCAATGAAGTGGTTTATAAAAAAAACCACTTTGTCATAATCATAAACCTTATCGTCGTAATTTTCTATCTGCTTGGCAGTTCAGAGTCCTCAACTTTACTCGTCCCTCCTCTCCCAGTATCAGGATACTTGACGCTATACGCGAGGAGCCGTTTTCGTGCCCGCAGAATGATGGATAAGCTTGATTGAGTGAGTTGTTAGAGTTCCGCTGTGATYTCATGCTTGTTCGCTCCCACGCCGGCGCGTGGGAACGCGTTAAAGCCTTAACCCCTCAACTGCGAAAACTTGATGATCTCGTGGGACTGCTCAAGGGTTTGCGCGAGGTGTTGGAGGTGCGCGGGGGTGATTTCGCAGCAGCCGCCGACCACCAGGGCACCGTCGGCAATCCATTGTTGTACACGTTCGGTGTGGACTAAGGGTGAGAGATCTTCACGCGCTTCTAGGGCATCGGCTTTGCTGCCTTTGGCCATGTCTTCTACCGATTTAAAGGCGTTGGCATAGCCACCGACAATGTTGGCTTGGGTCGCCATTTGCGGCATGGCGGTGGTCAGCACGGCAGGATCGCAACAGTTTAGCATTACCGCGGTTGGGGCATACTCGGCCACGGCGTGCATTGCTTGTTCAAGTGACTCGCCCGAGCGCAAGGTGCCTGCTGCCTCTAACCGAAACGCGACGCCATAGGGTTTGCCTTGCTCTTGGGCCGCAGCACAGGCCGCGCGCGCTTCGAGGGTGTTGGTCATGGTTTCGATTAAAAACACATCCACATGAGGCTGCAAGCGGGCAATGTGCAAAAACTCGGCTTTCATGTCATCAAAGCTGCGTTGCGGCTGGCCGAGGTAGCTGCCCACCAGCGGTGGCAAACAACCGGCAATATCGACATCGGCGCCTGTCTCATCCACGGCTTGCTCTAGCGCTTCGAAGGCTTTTTGATAAATGGTGTTGATTTTATCGCTCAACCCCGCTTTGGCCAGACGTGTGGGTGTCGCAGGATAGGTATTTAGGGTATGTGTTTTCGCGCCGGCACGGATAAAATCTTTGTGCACGTCTTTGACAATATTGGCATGTTTTAACATCACCGCGACCGACCAAAGCTTAGAGCTCACATCGGGGCCACGTTGATAAATTTCTTGCCCTAGGCCACCATCGAGTAGTGCAATCGACGTCATGGTTACTTCAGCCTCCTTCGGCCATCTTTCCTTGGTTTGACTTGAGATTACCATGAGCTCGTCGATTTAACACCCCGTTGTTACGCCACCTCTTCACTCCCTTCTATTGCGAGATGTTCAAGCTTATCGATCACCGTCATGCTGGCGTTTTCCATCTCTTTTAATGCGGTGACCATTTGATCCGGTTGTTGAGCATGAAACGCTGCCACCGCAGCCTTGGCGTGGGTGTGCACTTGCTCGTGAGGCCCGGAAATGGCTTTAAACGTTTGCAACTGACCAAAATATTGCTGCCCTTCACCATGGTTATACCACTGGCCGAGTCGGCATTGGGTGTGATCGGTGACATCGTCCGCCATCATGCTGTCTTCGCCCAATACCACGCGGTATATCGCAAATTTAAAGCTGATATGGTCAAGTTTGGCCAGTTCACAAAAGGCGCGCAGTGCAGAGGCTTTAATGGTGGTGCGGCTGTGCTGTGCTTGCTCACTTTGGGTGGCCATGGCATCGGCAACCTGTTGGCCTTGTTCGCTGTATTGAATGGCTTCAGTGGCAAGGGTATCGGTGAGCGTGCACGCATGGCTGCTGCCCGCACGAATTTTTTCTACCAGCTGGGTAATATCTTGGGTGGCAGTGGACGTGCGCTCGGCAAGGTTGCGTACTTCATCAGCGACCACCGCAAACCCTCGGCCCTGCTCACCGGCGCGTGCCGCTTCAATGGCTGCGTTTAACGCCAGCAGGTTGGTTTGATCGGCGACATCGCGAATCAAATTGACAATGCCACTCACCTCTTGGGCGTGTTGATCGAGCGAACGAATCGCTTCCGACGATTGCTGACATTGCGAAGATAACGACTGCACATGGCGCGCAAGGTCATTGACTTGCTCGGCRCATGATGCCGCTTGGTGGCTCACTTCGGTCACACGCTCTTTTTCACCGTTAATGGTGTCCGCCAARGTRGCCAGAGAGGATTGGGTGGCGTTRATCGAATCACCGAAGTGGYATAAGTTGGCGTCGATCGCTTTGCCGGTTTGGCGTTTTTTCGCGACGGTATCCAGCTCTGCCTGCAATGCGCCTTTCTCTGCATTCAGCGCGTCGATGGTATGATTAATTTGCTCAATTTTTTGCTGCAGAGCAACCTGCTTTTGCTGCTCTTGTTCAAGTTGACGCCGAGATATAAACACGCTGACTCCTAATGATGTAATTAAGCTTTTTATAATATTTTAACGCTTTAAATTGGCTTTGTAGGATTATCCAAGCAAAGTGTGATCGCATTGACGCCAAGCGCCTGATTTACACTGTAAACCTGACGCAAATCACTTCATACTGCGATCACTGAAGTGAATGAGCGACAATTTATGACCTTTTGGTTGCTTTTTAAAC
>NZ_MUFH01000166.1:0-5719 GCF_001996115.1 Salinivibrio sp. MA427 | reverse complement strand
CTGGTGAGCTTGGCCAATGTTTAACCACTTCATAACGCTCCGTCTCGAGAGACGAACATTAGCGGCAAAGGGAGGCTGAAAAAAGAGGGCAATAAAACAGAGCTAATAAAAAAGAGGCAACGCATGGTGCGCTGCCTCTTTCATCATTGACTAGATTAACGATGTTTCGCTAACTAGCCTCGCGGCTCTGACATCAAGCCTTTAAACAAGGAGACCGTCGCGACCAACAGCACAATCGTGAATGGGAAACCGGTTGATACCGCCATCGCTTGCAGGGCAACCAAGCCACCGCCAAGGATCAGCGCAACAGCAACCAAGCCCTCGAAAGACGCCCAAAAAACACGCTGTGGTACAGGCACATTCACTTTACCGCCCGCTGAAATGGTATCAATAACCAATGAGCCCGAGTCAGACGAGGTCACAAAGAATACCATAACCAGGATAATCCCGATAAACGAGGTGATTGATGCCAACGGCAAGTCATCCAACATCGCAAACAGCTTGAGTGAAAGCTCCGCATCAGCAACAGCGGTATAGCCTTCATTAACGAACTGACCAATCGCCGTGCCACCAAAGGCGGTCATCCAAAGCACACAGGCCGCTGAAGGGATGATAAGCACACAGGTGATAAATTCACGCACAGTACGACCGCGTGAAACACGCGCAATAAACATACCCACAAATGGRGACCAAGAAATCCACCATGCCCAATAGAAGGAAGTCCAGCCTTGGGTAAAGTTCGCATCTTCACGGCCAAATGGCATAGACAGCGCAGGCAGATTTTGTAGATATGCCCCTAGGTTTCCAAAGAAGCCGGTTAAGATGGCAATCGTTGGACCCACGGCAATCACAAAGATTAGCAGCAACAGTGCCAAAATCATGTTGATTTCAGACAGGCGTTTGACCCCTTTGTCTACCCCTGCAACAACCGAAAGGATCGCCGCGCCCGTAATACCCATCACCAGCATGACTTCGGTGGTATTACCCAGGGGCGTGTCAAACAGATAATGCAGACCGGCGGATGCTTGTGATGCCCCCAAGCCTAGCGAGGTGGCAAGACCAAACAAGGTCGCAATGATCGCGAGAATGTCAATCACGTGCCCTGTCCAACCCCAAACACGTTCACCGAACAGTGGGTAGAACACAGAACGCATGGTCAAAGGCAAGCCTTTGTTATACGCAAACAGTGCCAAGCCTAGAGCCAATACCGCGTAAATCGCCCATGGGTGTAAACCCCAGTGGAAAATAGTCGCAGACATACCTAGGCGACGGGCAGCTTCCGTATCCCCGGCTGCCGCCCCCAAAGGCGCCCAGTCAGTGCGAAGGCCGTCAGCACCGGTTGCCGTTCCACCTAACGCGGTTTGGAAGTGCGTCAATGGTTCAGACACGCCATAGAACATCAAGCCAATGCCCATACCGGCCGCAAAAAGCATCGCGAACCAGCCCGCATAGCCGTAATCCGGTTTGGCCTCAGTACCACCCAATCGGACTTTACCCAGTGGTGACACAACCAGCACTAGACAAGCAACAACAAAAATATTACCTGCAGAAAGGAAGAACCAGTCTAGATTTGAGGTTAGCCATCCACGCAAATCCCCAAAAACAGGACCGATTTGGTTTTGAAATGCCAAGGTGACAAAAATGAAGGCCAAAATTGACAGCCCGGAAATCATAAATACTCGGTTATGAATATCAAAACCAAACGGGCCGAGTTTCAGCGCTACGTTATCCTGACCGACCTGATAGTCAGTATCGATCGGGTTAACCTTCCCGTCTGGTGTCATCATATCTTCATGGCTTTTATCGCTCACGAGTTAACTCCTTAGTCCGTTTATTCGGAAGCCTGTGAGTGTTGGTAGCGAGCTCATTATTTATTGATGTTTAAGCCATCTTTAACATCAATAAAAGATCAGTCATCACCACACAGTCGGCTACATTAACACATCTCGAAAATTTTTTAATTAGGGGCCTAACTAAATGTTCATTTTGTGACCACCCACTAAGAAAAAATCAGCCCGAATCCCGCGTCCTTACTCGCTCAGCGAGTTATTTGAACTCTTTATTTCAGAACTATAAATAATCGTGTCGCTAAGGAAATAGCACTATCCTTGGCCTATTCGAATCATAGCCAGGTTTTATTCTAGATGCCCATGAAAAATAGACACAGTCACCATCAACACTTTTGATGCAACGCAATCTTCACTCACAATGCTGATAGGAAGAACCCGTCTCGAAACCTTTTATAACCAAGATGTCACGCATCATTTACGAGCTACAACACACCTTTTATCAATATAGACACAAGTGCAATTAAATGAACACAAAGAGGGCAAAAAGTGACTCTTGTCACATTATTAAAATCGCGTACAATACCGCCGCAATCGTTTTCCATCCTAAGTTTAACGTTTGCGGAGCAACATCATGCAGTTTGGCATTGGCCTTTTGGGGATTAGTGTCCTCTTCCTTATCGCGGTTGTCTTTTCGGAAAATCGCTCCGCGATTAATTGGCGCACAGTGGGAGGTGCGTTCCTAATACAAATCGTCTTTGCTGGCTTTATCATCTCTGTTCCGCTTGGTCAGCGTATTCTAGCTAACGCATCAGAAGCCGTGTCGGCGATTATTAGTTTTGGCGATATTGGCGCTGWATTTCTGTTTGGTGATCTGGCTAAGTTTAAACTTGGTTTTATTTTCGCTTTTAATGTACTTCCCACCATCGTTTTTTTCTCTGCACTGATCGCTGTGCTTTACCACATTGGGGTCATGACTTGGATCATTCGCCTCATTGGTGGCTTATTGCGCCGCGTACTTGGCACTTCTCGCACTGAGTCCATGTCAGCCACGGCCAATATTTTTGTTGGCTCTGTTGAAGCGCCGTTGGTTGTGAAACCTTTTCTTTCTACCATGACTCGCTCCGAGCTGTTTGCTGTTATGGTGGGCGGGCTCGCCTCAGTCGCCGGCGGCACCATGGTGGGTTACGCAGGCTTGGGGGTAGAGATGAAATACCTGATCGCGGCTGCGTTTATGTCGGCACCTGCTGGGTTAATGATGGCCAAAATAATGGTACCGCAGACCGAATCCCCCATGAATCATGCTCAACACCAAGCGCTCGAAGACGATCAAGATAAACCAGTGAATGTGATTGATGCTGGCACGCAAGGCGCCTTGAGTGGCTTACAAATTGCGATGGCCGTGGGGGCCAGCTTACTCGCCGTGATCAGTATGATTGCGCTGATTAATGGTGGGTTAGGGAAACTGGGGCCTATTTTAAACTTGCCGCAACTAAGCCTTGAGTGGCTATTCGGCTACCTATTTGCACCAGTGGCTTGGCTGATTGGCATTCCCTGGCAAGAGGCGATGACAGCAGGCACCTTGATTGGTAAGAAAATTGCTGTGAATGAATTTGTGGCGTTTGCGGATTTTATGAAGCTAAAAGGGGCGCTCTCTCCCCATAGCCAAGCCATTGTTACGTTTGCGTTATGTGGCTTTGCCAACCTCACCTCAATAGCAATGTTAATGGGTGGCTTGGGCGGCATTGTCCCAGAGCGCCGCGGTGATATCGCCAAATTAGGCATGCGCGCCATTCTTGCCGCAACCTTAGCCAACCTCATGAGTGCCACCTTGGCAGGGCTATACCTCTCCCTTTAATAGCAACATTGCTTTGTGTTTTCGTTATTTATCACCATGGACGGTGAGTCGCTTGTGGAGGCTCGCTAGCAAACCTCTGGGTCTGTTACACTCTTTCACTTTACATTAAGAGAGTTAAATCGATGCGATATCCTTGGGTGCTTTTTGATGCGGATGAAACCCTGTTTCACTTCGATGCGTTTGCGGGACTACAACGTATGTTTTCGCGCTACAATGTCAATTTTGACCATCACGCGTTTGCGGAATACTCAGAGCTAAACAAGCCTTTGTGGGTACAATATCAAGATGGTGAAATTGATGCTCATACGCTACAAACCGAGCGTTTTACGCGTTGGGGAGAGCGTCTTAACGTGGCGCCTGCAACATTGAACCAGGGTTTTTTAGATGCAATGGCTGAGATTTGCGAACCATTGCCAGGCGCGCGCGATCTTATTAGTGCGATCAAGCCACATGCACATATTGGTATCATTACTAACGGATTTACCGCTCTCCAAGATATCCGCCTGGAAAGAACCGGGCTGAAGTCTGCGATTTCAACCTTAGTGATATCCGAGCAAGTGGGCATCGCCAAGCCGGACCCTCGGATCTTTGAACATGCCTTTGAAAAAATGGGAAATCCCCCCAAGGACAAAATCTTAATGGTTGGCGATAATCCACATTCTGATGTGCTGGGTGGCATGCGTGCAGGGATTGATACATGCTGGCTTAATAGCGATAACACACCGTCACCAGCAGGCATTACGCCAACCCATCAAGTCGAGTCACTTTTTGATCTAAAAGCATGGTTGATCTGAAAACGTGGTTGCTCTAAAAACGTGGTTGTGGTTAACCGAAAGGCATAAAAAAAGAGAGCGTAATGCTCTCTTTTTTATGCTCAATGACTCGTGGACAAGATTTGTCCACGATGGCTCACGAACAATGCTTAGCTATGGTCGCCACGTACAAAGGCTGCTTTTTCAGCGTGCTGGCCTTGATCTGTGTTAGCGACATAGTTGACTGAACGGCTGTTCTGGTTTTGTGCATGAATAAATACACGACCAGACTCGTCAGTGACTTTCGCATCCAGACCGGATTCGCTGGTCACTTTCGCACCTTCAACCGCTTGGCCTTGCTCGGTAACGGTTACCCAAGCGCCGCCTTCAGCTGGGGTGACATCGAGGTTTAAACCACCAGCCATTACAGAGGTTGAAGCGAGCGTCAGGGCGAAAATTGCTGCAAGTTTTTTCATGGTTATTTCCTCTTTCGTATCGGGTTGACTGCTATTAAACGCCAATAACGCGGATGCTTTGTCACCTCACTGTCTCTATTTTGAAAAATGGCTATYTTTTGAAAATGCTATTTTTCGCAGAAACTTGCTCACAAAGCATACTCCCTAGAATCGACAGCATGTTCGCGTTATTGCGTTGGAACGAGCACGAGATTACGCCGATAAAAGTGTGCGGACAATCACAATTATGCGAATGAGTTGTTCGAAAAATTTCACGTGAATATCAAGGTAATCAGGCGTAAAAGAAGGAATCGTGGCCAGGAATATTTTTGGCGCTGTGATCGGCTTCATCTCTCTCTTCGTTTTCTACAAGGCAGTCAATTAATCATTCCCAGGAAGTCACCAAGCGTTTGCAATGTTGCATCGCCGTCATGGTGGGGAGTAAAAAATGAAAGGGAGAACAATGATGTTAAAACACACAATGACCAAATTTGCAGTCACTGCCACGTTCCTCGCAAGCATGGGCTCCGCGGTCGCTGCTCACCACAAGGGTGATCATGATATTGTTGATACTGCGATGAAAAATGATGACTTTTCAACGTTGGTCGCAGCAGTAAAAGCCGCTGATCTGGTTGATACATTGAAAGGTGATGGTCCATTTACAGTGTTTGCGCCGACCAATGCTGCCTTTGATAAGCTCCCAGATGGCACCGTAGAAACACTGCTGAAGCCAGAAAATAAAGACAAATTAACAGATATCCTTACTGACCATGTTGTCCCCGGTAAGGTCACAGCCGAGCAAGTTATGGGTATGTCATCAGCAACCACGGTGCAAGGTAGCGACGTGATGATTAAAGTCTCTTACGG